>NZ_JBITGV010000003.1:0-74279 GCF_044457385.1 Streptomyces sp. NPDC050548 | reverse complement strand
GCGGGCTGCCGTCCCCGCCGCGCGCCCGCCCACATCCCCCCCCCCCCCCCCCCCCCCGCCGCTCCATGACCTGTGCCAACTCCCCCTGGACACACCGAAGGCGGGTCATCCTGTGGGATGACCCGCCTTCGACTTCTGTGGAGCTAAGGAGAATTGAACTCCTGACCTCCTGCATGCCATGCAGGCGCTCTACCAACTGAGCTATAGCCCCTTGCGGTGTGCTACCGGGTCTCCCCGGCGGCGACGCCAACATTACCGGTCGACCCGGTGCACCACCAAATCGTTTCCGTCTCCCCCGCCGTGACCGTGATCGCCGGGACCTCCTCGCGGGGTCCCGGCCCGAGTCAAGCCGTGACGAACGAATAGAACCGTTTCAAAGTGCAGTGCTCTTCGAGGAGTCGGCCGTAGATCGGCTCGCCCTCAAGTTCGCGGTACGTCTCGATCGGATCGCCTTTTATGATCAGCGCCCGCGCGCACTCCTCGCACCAGTACTGGTAGTCGGGATTCACCGGTTCCATGTCACGGACGATCGGTGTCCCACTGCCGCACCAGTCGCACTTTCGCCTGTGTGCACCCATCGATCAGCTCCAGCTGTGGCCGCAGGCCGTGCACACGTAGGAAACTCCGCCGTTGTCACCGAGGACTTGGGCCACGTGGGCGGAACCGCAGGAAGGGCAGCTCAGGCGGGTGATCGTATCTCGTATCAACGCCGCATCGAAGAGGTGGTCGACCTCCTCGATGATGCTCGCAGGCATCGCTACTCCCTCCCGTCGGGCCGCGCCCCCTTCCGGCCGTTTGATTCTGCCACGGCCGGACCAATACGGTCAGCGACGCCTTAGTACCAGTCCGGACACGGCACCCACCGCGGCCGTCCCCGCCAGCGCGAACATGCACGCCAAAAGCGCCTTCGCAGAGGTATACGCCCCCGGGGCCCCAAGTGACTCAAGCCGGTTCAAGAACAGTGTGCCGAAAACCGCGACCCCGAGCAGCTGACCCAGCTGCGCGACCGAGGAGAGCAGACCGCTGGCGTCCGCCGCGTCCTCGGGCCGCACGGTGGCGAGGGCCCGGGTCAGCGTCGGGCTGAAGGCGAGCGCGAGCCCGGCCCCCACGCCGACGTACGCCACGTACAGTACGGCCCCGCCGCGGTCGCCGCCTTCGAACGCCAGGCCGACTCCCAGGACGGACGGCATCGCGATCACGAACCCGAGCGGGGTCAGCGCACGTTGCCAGGCCGCCGGCCACCTGCGCCAGGTGAGTCCGACCACTCCGAAGACGACGGCGGTCGGCGCGAAGGTGAGGCCGGCGCGCAACGCGCTGAAACCGAGGCCGCCTTGGACGTGCAGGGTGAGCGCGAACAGGAAACCGCCATTGACGGCCATGACCGCCATGATCCGGAAGACGGCGAGCCCCATGCCCGGCCGGCGCAGCACCCGCGGTGCGATCAGCGGGGCACCACCGCGCCGCGCGAGCCGGGACTCGTAGCCGCAGAACGACGCGAAAAGCACCGCCGCCGCGACCAGCGACAGCCACGACCACAGCGGCCAGCCCTCCTCCTGCCCCAGCACCAGCGGCACCGTGAGCAGCGACACGGCCGCGGCGAGCAGCACCAGCCCCGGCAGGTCGAGGGCCCGCGCCCGCTCGGGTTCCGACCGGCTGTCCTTAGGCAGCACGCGCCTGCCCACGGCCAGCAGTACGACACCCACCGGCACATTGACGAGGAACACCGGCCGCCAGCCGGTGCCGAAGAGGTCGGCGCTGACGAGCACACCGCCGGCGATCTGCCCGGCCGCGGCGCCGACGGCGATGACCGCCGCGTACATGCCGAGCGCGCGCACCCGGGCCTCGCCGATGAAGTTCCGCTGGATCAGGCTGAGCACCTGCGGGATCATCAGCGCCGAGCCGGAGCCCTGGAGCAGACGGAACACGATCAGCTCGGTGGAGCCCTGGGCCAGGCCGCAGGCGAGCGAGGCGGCGGTGAAGACGGCGAGCCCGGCAAGGTGGACCCGGGCGTGGCCGAGCCGGTCGCCGAGCCGTGCGCCGGTGATCAGCAGCACCGAGTACGTGATGGTGTAGCCAGCGATCACCAGCTGCAAGTCGGCGCCGGACGCGTGGAGTTCGGTGCCGATGGTGGGGGCGGCGACATTCACGATGAACACGTCGAGCAGGGCCATGAACTGGGCCGCGAGCAGGAGCCAGAGCAGCGGTCCGCGGCGATTGTCAGTGCCGGGGGCTTTACTTGTGGCAGGACTTGGAACGGGTGCGGAATCCGGTCCCGTCAAGGGTGTTGTCGTCATGCCGTCGAGCGTGGGGGCGCTCCGGTACGGGTGCCGAGAGCCCGCTGATGCTGGTACTGGCAGCACCTGGCAGAGACCAAGTCGGGCGTCGAACATGGGGGATGTGACGATGGGGATGGGGACGACACAGCGCCGCCGACCTGAACTGGCCGCGTTTCTGCGCAGCAGGCGCGCGCGAGTGACACCGCACGACGTGGGCATGCCGCCGGGCTTCCGCCGGCGTACGCCGGGGCTGCGCCGCGAGGAGGTCGCCCAGCTCTCCGGTGTGGGCGTCACCTGGTACACCTGGCTCGAACAGGGGCGCCCGATCAACGCGTCCGCGCAGGTATTGGACGCGGTGGCGCGCACACTCCGGCTCGACGCGCCGGAGCGGGAGCATCTGTACCACCTGGCCGAGGTGCCGTACGCGCATCCGCCGGAAGTGATCGCGCAGTCGGTGGGGCCGGAGATCCAGGGCATCCTCGACGCCCTGGAGCCGCGTCCGGCGGTGGTCTACAACGCGCGGTACGACATCCTCGCCACCAACTCCCCCTATCGGACGGTGTTCTGGGAGGAGCCGCTGGAGCCGGGCCCGATGTCCAACGCGCTGTGGAAGCTGTTCACGGTGCCGGAGGAGGAGTGTCCGCTGCTGTACCGGGAGACGGAGTTGCCGGTGATGGTGGCGACCCTGCGCTCGGCCTACGGAGTCCATACCGGCGAGCCCGTCTGGGAGGAGTTCATACGCGGGCTGTCGGCGGCGAGTCCGCTCTTCGCGCGGCTGTGGAAGCGCGGGGACGTGGCGGAGCCGGGGCGGCGGGTGAAGACGTTCCGGCACGAGGCGGTGGGCGAGCTGCGGATGACGTCGGTGTCGTTGTCGGTCAACGGCATGCCGGAGTGCCGGATCGTGGTCTACACCCCGGCCGACGAGGAGACCCGTCGGCGTACGGAGGCGCTGACGGCCACGAAAAAATCCCACCCCTGAAAGGGATGGGATCTCATCGATTCGATCTTTGACAACTCTCGATCTTTGACAACTCAAGAGTGTCGAACTGTGGAGCTAAGGAGAATTGAACTCCTGACCTCCTGCATGCCATGCAGGCGCTCTACCAACTGAGCTATAGCCCCTTGTGTTCTTCCCGCTCGGCGGGCGAACAAGAAGAACTTTAGCCTGCGACCTGCCGGAAAGTGAAATCCGGGGTCGGGGCCCTGGAGGGCCGCTCAGTCGTCGTCGCCGAGCACCGGTTCCGGGAGTGTGCCGGCGTTGTGTTCCAGCAGGCGCCAGCCGCGGGCGCCCTCGCCGAGCACGGACCAGCAGCAGTTGGAGAGGCCGCCGAGACTCTCCCAGTGCGGGGACTCCAGACCGAGGAGACGACCGATGGTGGTGCGGATCGTGCCGCCGTGGCTGACCACCACGAGGGTGCCGTCCTCGGGCAGCTTCTCGGCGTGCCGCAGCACGACGGGGGCGGCCCGGTCGGCGACCTCGGTCTCCAGTTCGCCGCCGCCGCGGCGCACCGGTTCCCCGCGCTTCCACGCGGCGTACTCCTCGCCGTGGCGGGCGATGATCTCCTCGTGCGTCAGCCCCTGCCAGACGCCCGCGTAGGTCTCCCGCAGGCCCTCGTCGTGGGTGACGTCGAGGTCGGTGAGGGCGGCCAGCTCGGCGGCCGTGTTCGCCGCCCGCTTCAGGTCGGAGGCGACGATCGCGTCGGGCTTGAGGGAGGCCAACAGCCGGGCGGCCCTACGGGCCTGGCCGATGCCGGTCTCGGTGAGCTCGACGTCCGTGGTGCCCTGGAAGCGGCGCTCCACGTTCCAGGCGGTCTGGCCGTGCCGCCACAGGATGACGCGGCGACCCCGGCCCGCCTTGCGGCCGTCCGCGCCGGCGCTCACCGCACCTCCCCGAACTCGGAGGCGTCCTCCTCGGCCTGCAGCTTGGCGTGCTCGGCGGCCTTGCCGCGGGTCTCCTTGGCGTCGGCGGGCAGCTCCAGCTCGGGGCAGTCCTTCCACAGCCGCTCCAGGGCGTAGAAGACGCGCTCCTCGCTGTGCTGGACGTGGACGACGATGTCGACGTAGTCGAGCAGGATCCAGCGGGCGTCACGGTCGCCCTCGCGGCGTACCGGCTTGGCGCCGAGTTCCTTGCTGAGCCGCTCCTCGATCTCGTCGACGATCGACTTGACCTGACGGTCGTTGGGAGCGGAGGCCAGCAGGAAGGCATCCGTGATCGACAGCACATCGCTGACGTCGTAGGCGATGATGTCGTGCGCGAGCTTGTCAGCGGCGGCCTGGGCGGCGGCGGTGATGAGCTCGATGGAGCGGTCAGTGGCGGTCACTACGCGGCTTTCGGTCGGCGGTCAACAGACCTCAAGGGTCTCACGGACCGCGGACGGCACCCCACGTGAATGACGGATCACGCCCCGGACGTCGGCCTGGACACCGGCTCCGGCCTCCGGGGCGTGCTCTCCGTCACAGCGACTGCGCCCTACCGCCGCCGCGCCCTCGTCACGAGGACGACGACGGTTTGTAGTCGGTGCCCAGGATCACCGAGACGTCCGCGTTCGCGGCGACCGTGCCCTTGGTCACCGTGCTGGTGGGCAGGCCCAGGGTCTTGGCGACCTCGGTGGCGTTCTCCTTGTCGGCCGCGTCGGAGTACGTGACCTTCGACTTGGCCGAGGCCGCGGACGCCGTGCCCGCCTCCAGGAAGGTGAAGCCGCCGTTCAGGAGGACGACGCGGGCCTTCTCGGTGTCGTCCTTGACGCCGGTGGCGTTCTGGACGGCGACCCGGACCGCCGAACCCTCGTCGGGGCTCTTCGCGGTGCCGCCCAGGATGTCCTTGACGACACTGGCGGAGGCCTGCGCGGTCAGGGTGCCGTCGTTCTGGACGGGCAGCAGGGCCGTCTTGTAGTCGCCGCTCTTGGCGAGGTCGGCGAGCTTGGCGAGGAAGGTGCCGAGGTCCTTGTCGGTGAGGGGCGGGTCGAGGATCTGCGCCAGGGTCTGCACGGTGGTGGTCGCCGCCGTCGGGTCCGAGGTCAGCTGGCGCAGCACACCCTGCATGACCTGCCCGAACCGCTCCAGCTGGGCGTTCTGGGCCTCGCCGGAGGCACGGTAGGTGGCGTAGGCGACGGCCATCTTGCCGCTGAGGGTCTGGTCCTTGCCCTTGTGGACGAGGGGCTCGGCGCCCTTCTTCGTCGCGGCCGGGTCGGGCACGTCGGCGTTGGTGTCGATGTCGATGTTGCCGACGAGGTCGACCAGGTTCTGCAGGTAGGGGGTGTCGAGGCGCCAGGTGCCCTCGATGTCGGTGCCGAGGACGGTGTTGAGCTGGTCGACGGTCCCGGAGGTGCCGTCGTCGTCGACCGACTTGGCGAGCGTCGTCGTGTTGCCGTCGTCGTCCGTGAGGGCGAGCGAGTTGGGCAGCAGCACGGTGGTGCCCTGTTTGAGGGTGGTGTTGTCGACGAGCAGCACCGAAGAGGTGCCGCCCTTCGCGGTGTTGTGCAGGTGGACGACGATCACATCGCGGTTCTGGGCGCCCGCGGCCGTCGTGGTGCCGGACTTCGAGGAGGGCGAGGAGACTCCGGGGAGCTTCCCGGCGTACCAGAGATAGCCGACCCCGCCGGAGACGACCAGCGCCAGGGCCACGACGAGGGCGACCATGCGGCCACGGGCGCGGCGCTTGGCCTCCTCGCGGCGCTCGGTGCGGTTCTCGGTGAAGTTCAGCCAGTCGATGACGTCCTCGGAGTCGTCGGTCGGCTCCTCCACGAAGGCGAACTGCTCGGTGCGGTAGTCCCGTTCACCGGCCGCCGGGGTCTTCGGGGCTTCCGTGTCCTCGGCCGGGCCGCCCTGCTGCGGGATGTAGGCGGTCTGTTCGGCGACCCGGGGCTGCTGTCCACTGGTCGCGGTCTGCCCGTAGGGGTCGTAGGCCGTCGTGGTCCCGGTGGCGTACGGGTCGTAGCCGGCCTGGGGCGCCTGCCGGCTGTCGTAGGCCTGCGGGGTCTGCTGCTGGGCGCCCGTGTCGTAGTCGGGCGTCTGCTGCTGGGTGCCGGTCGCGTACGGGTCGTAGGCGTAGCCCTGCTGTTGCTGCTGCCCGTACGGGTCGTACGGCTGCTGCTGCGGGGGCTGTTGGGTCCCCCGGGACGGGACCTGGCGGTAGACAGGCTGGTTGTACTCGTCGTAGCCGACGAGTTCGTACTGGTCGCCGCCGTACCCGGCGTCGTATCGGTCGTTCACCGGTGCCCCTCTCGGCTCACTCGCCGCGGTACAGCTCGCGCTTGTCGATATAGCGCACGACTCCGTCGGGCACCAGGTACCAGACCGGATCCCCCTTGGCGACTCTCGCACGGCAGTCTGTGGAGGAGATGGCCAGGGCGGGAACCTCGACCAGCGAGACACCGCCCTCCGGGAGCCCCGGGTCGGTCAGTGTGTGGCCGGGGCGGGTGACTCCGATGAAGTGCGCGAGGGAGAAGAGTTCCTCCGCGTCGCGCCAGGTGAGGATCGCGCCGAGGGCGTCGGCGCCGGTGATGAAGAAGAGGTCGGCGTCGGGGTTGAGCGCGCGCAGGTCGCGGAGGGTGTCCGTGGTGTAGGTGGGGCCGCCGCGGTCGATGTCGATACGGCTCACCGAGAACTGGGGGTTCTCGGCGGTCGCGATGACCGTCATCAGATAGCGGTCCTCGGCGAGCGCGACCTTGCGGTCGGTCTTCTGCCAGGGCTGGCCGGTCGGGACGAACACCACCTCGTCCAGGTGGAACTGCGCGGCGACCTCACTGGCCGCCACGAGGTGTCCGTGGTGGATCGGGTCGAACGTTCCGCCCATGACGCCCAGACGGCGCTTGCCGGGGCTCGACGGGCCGTTGTTGCGCGGGCCGTTCACCATTCGGTTCTCCGTGCCGCGCGTCGTGTCGTTCGCCGGACCGGTAGGCATGTCCTGCTCTCCCATGCGTGCAGACCCTACCGGCCCGGTGTGAAGACCCCGGGACCCGTCCGGTGGACAGAAGGGACAGACCCTAGCGGTCGCGGTTGAAGCGGGTGGTGATCCACAGCAGGAGCAGCAGGATGATGAAAGCGCTGCCACCGGTGACGATCGGCTGGAGGCTCTCGTGGTTGCCCCCGCCCTCACCCTCGGCGGCAAGAGTGACCAACTGGGCAGCAGTGCCGTGGAAGCTCATCTTCAGCAGAACCTATCCGGTGTGGGCGGGATAAAGATGTCGGCCCATGGTAAGCGGGCAGCCCGGCGGCGATCACGCCGACTCCGCCATTGGGAACCGGACCCGCGACACGGACGCCGGCAGGGAACTCCGAGGGCGTCTCAGTCGTCCTTCTGTTTGTATCCACGCAGCAGGAACCACGCGGTCAGGATGCAGCCGAGGAACATCACGACCAGTACGACCCTGAGCAGATCCCCCGATCCGTGCTGGGGGGCGGCGTTCGCGGCCTCTGCGAGCCAGGCGGCTGCGGAATGGGGCTCCATGCGTTGACTCCTTCGCTGTACTGCCCGACCACGGTAACTCCGCCTAGGCTGGGCTCTGCTTCGGGGGCACTCAGCGCACACAGACGCACATGGGGGACCACATGTCCGAAGACGGCCACGAGCAGAACGCCCACGAGAACGTGCCGAGCAGGCAGCGCAGGCGCTTCCCGGGGATCTCCTCGCGCGCGTACGAGCACCCCGCGGACCGCTCCGCCCTGGTGGCGCTGCGCAAGCTGACCGGGTTCGACACGGTGTTCAAGGCGCTCAGCGGGCTGCTGCCCGAGCGCAGTCTGCGCCTGCTGTTCCTGTCCGACTCGGTGCGGGTGTCGGACCAGCAGTTCTCGCACCTCAACGACATGCTGCGGGACGCCTGTTACATCCTGGACCTGGAGAAGGTCCCGCCGATGTACGTCACCCAGGACCCGCAGCCCAACGCGATGTGCATCGGCCTGGACGAGCCGATCATCGTCGTCACCACCGGCCTGGTCGAGCTGCTCGACGAGGAGGAGATGCGCGCGGTCATCGGCCACGAGGTGGGCCACGCGCTGTCCGGCCACTCCGTGTACCGCACGATCCTGCTGTTCCTGACCAGCCTGGCCCTGAAGGTCGCCTGGATCCCGCTGGGCAACCTCGCGATCCTGGCGATCGTGACGGCGCTGCGCGAGTGGTTCCGCAAGTCGGAGCTGTCCGCCGACCGCGCGGGTCTGCTGGTCGGCCAGGACCTGCGGGCCTCGATGCGCGGTCTGATGAAGATCGCGGGCGGCAACCACCTGCACGAGATGAACGTGGACGCGTTCCTCAAGCAGGCCGAGGAGTTCGAGTCGGGCGGCGACCTGCGCGACTCGGTCCTGAAGATCCTGAACGTGCTGCCCCGCTCCCACCCGTTCACCACGGTGCGGGCGGCCGAGCTGAAGAAGTGGGCCGAGTCCCGCGACTACCAGCGGATCATGGACGGGCACTACCCGCGGCGCAGCGAGGACAAGGACACCTCGGTCACGGACTCGTTCCGCGAGTCGGCGGCGAGCTACGCGAGCAACGTCAAGAGCTCCAAGGACCCGCTGATGAAGCTGGTCAGCGACATCGCCGGTGGCGCGGGCGACCTGGGCGGCCGGGTCCGGCGCGGCTTCGGCGGCTTCGCGAGCACGACCCCGCAGGACGGACCGCCCACCGAATCGGCCAACGGCACCGAGCAGCCGCCGACGGACACGCCGCCGCGCGGCGAGGACTGACCCGGCACAAGGACCGACCCGATCGATACACACCGCCCTCATACCTACGGCGACCGGACACACCGCCGGTTCACGCGCGCCTCACACCTGGGGCGACCAGGTCACGCGCCGGTTCACACGGGCCTCACACCCGCGACGATCCGGCGCAACCCCGGGCTCACACCCACGGCGGCACACCGACAGCCTCCCCACGGCCTCGCACAGCCGCCTGCTGGAGCGCTTCCGGCGTGCTCACACCTTCGGCTGTGCGCCCGCCGCCAGTGTGCCGCACAGGGCCGTGGCGCTGCCTGTGGCGAACGGGTCGGTGCCGGCCGGGCCGCCCGCCTTGGCGGTCTGGCCGGCGAGCAGGGGGCGCAGGTAGGTGACGGAGTCCTCGGCACAGGACAGGGGCCCGGCCTGGACGTAGGAGGTGACGATCTGGGCCTGGTCCATGCGCAGATCGTCGCGGTCGAAGCGGAACTGGAGCTCGCGGCGGACGGTGAACAGGGAAGCCTGGGCCTTGTCGCCGGAGCCGGTCGGCCGGAGCGCGTAGACGAAGGTTCCGTCGGCGGTGACCTCAAGGGTGGACGAGTCGATCTCGGTGGCCTGCAGGGAGCCCTGGACGCGGATCTTGCGGTCGGCCAGCTCGGCGCGTGCCGGGTCGAAGCGAACCAGCCATCCGGTGGGCTCGTGCCGGCCGTCGGCGGCCGGGTGCTCGAAGCTCTGGTCGAACTGGTCGAGCTGGTCGGGGTCGACGAGGACGCGCGCGGGCCGGGTCTGTCCGCCGGTGAGCACGGCCGGGTAGAGCGAGGACTCCACGATATAGGCCTTGGCGGTGCTCAGGGCGGCCACGACCTGGCTGTCCGAGAAGTGGGCGGTGCGCCGCGCGGCCGGCAGCGGGATGCCGTCGCCGCCGACGTCGAACTGCGCGGCGGGGCTGTGCTCGAAGAGGTGCTCCGCGTCGGCCGCTCCCGGCACCTTGTCCTGGGGGGACAGCGGGATGACCGTCATCCGCAGCGGCTCGGCGGGCTGCTGGGCCGTGGGGGTCGTGTAGGGGTGCCGTACGCCCATGTAGATCGCGGTGCCGAAGGCGACGGCGATCAGCATGACCAGGATCAGGGCCTGGCGGGGGAGACCGCGGCGCAGGGCCGGGCGGCGGCGGACGGCGGGGGCGTGGTCGGCCATGCGCTCCCGCGCGGAGAACTCCTGGAGACGGGCAGCACGGACGAACGACTCGTCGAATACGACGGATCGGTACTCGTCCTCACCACCACCGGGAGCGCCCTCGGGTGTCCCCTCGGGTGGGTCTCCTGGACCGCCCATACTTTCAGAGTAGGTCTCCGGAGCCTCAGGTAAACGCCCTGGTACACGACAAGTTCTGACAGGTTCTCACCGAGCCGGTCAGAGCGGTCGCAGCTCGCTCAGGGTGTGCGCGGTACGGCGGACAGCGGTGGCTGGGAGTTGTCGGCGGAAACGGAGGGTGCCGCCGCCGTGCCCTGTTCGACGCCCGTGGAGGCCGGGGGCGGGACGCGGTCCCTGCTGCCCGAGGACGCGCCGCGGTAGACCGCCGAGAAGGCCAGGGCGACCATGCCGATGCCCATCACCAGGGCGAGCAGCCAGGCGACGGGACGGTGCCAGCGGACCTGTTTGCCGTAGGTTCCCGGGGCGCCGTAGCGGCCCTCGGCGAGGTCGGTGTCGTCCAGGTCGTCGAGTTCCGGATCATGGCCGAATTGGCGTCCGTAGGCGTCCTCGAAGAGGTCGTCGTCGCCCCGTGCGCCTCTGCCGCGCCGGTCGCGCCGCGCTTCGGCCTCGGAGGCCTCGGCTCTGGCCTGCGCGGCGGCAAGGAGACGCTCGACGGCGGTCGGCTCGTGTACTACGGCCGCCCGTACGAAGGCCTCGTCGAAGACCACGGAGTCGAATTCTTCGTCCGACATTCCGCGGTCGTGGTCGTCGTCGGGCTCCCAGCCGTCAGGGAACGGCGTGCCCCCCACGTCCTCCGGCACCTCTCCAGAGTAGACCTGGGGGGTCAATTTGGGCAGGCGGTAGGGAAATTCATCCGCAGGGTGAGATACCTCTCGCTCCACGAGGCCCTATGCCCCACGCATATGCCAACAGCCCTTGGCTCAGCGGCGGATGTGCCCGTCGCCGGTGACGATGTACTTGGTGCTCGTCAGTTCTGGCAGGCCCATCGGGCCCCGTGCGTGCAGCTTCTGGGTGGAGATCCCGATCTCCGCGCCGAAGCCGAACTGGCCGCCGTCCGTGAAGCGCGTGGAGGCGTTCACGGCGACGGTGGTGGAGTCGACCAGCTGGGTGAAGCGGCGGGCGGCCTGCTGGGAGGAGGTGACGATCGCCTCGGTGTGGCCGGAGCTCCACAGCCGGATGTGCTGGACGGCCTTGTCGAGCGAGTCGACGACGGCGGCGGCGATGTCGTAGGAGAGGTACTCGGTGTCCCAGTCCTCGGGGGTGGCCTCGACGACGGTGGCCGCGGACTCCTTGGCGTAGGCGAGGACGCGTTCGTCGGCGTGCACGGTGACGCCGGCCTCGGCGAGGGCGTCCAGGGCGCGGGGCAGGAACTCGGGGGCGATGTCCTGGTGGACGAGGAGGGTCTCGGCGGCGTTGCAGACGCTGGGCCGCTGGGCCTTGGAGTTGATCAGGATGTCGATGGCCATGTCGAGGTCGGCGTGCGCGTCGACGTAGACGTGGCAGTTGCCGACGCCGGTCTCGATGACGGGGACGGTCGACTCGCTGACGACGGTCTGGATCAGGGAGGCGCCGCCGCGCGGGATGAGGACGTCGACGAGGCCCCGGGCGCGCATCAGCTCGCGGACGCTCTCGCGGCTCTCGCCGGGCACCAGCTGCACGGCGTCGGCGGGCAGTCCGGCGCCGCCGACGGCGTCGCGCAGGACGCGCACGAGGGCGGTGTTCGACTCGTAGGCGGAGGCGGAGCCGCGCAGCAGGACCGCGTTGCCGGATTTGAGGCACAACGCAGCCGCGTCCACCGTCACGTTCGGGCGGGCCTCGTAGATGATGCCGACGACGCCGAGGGGGACGCGGACCTGGCGCAGGTCGATGCCGTTCGGGAGGGTCGAGCCGCGGACGACCTCGCCGACCGGGTCGGGCAGCGCGACGACGTCCCGTACGTCGGAGGCGATGGCCCGGACGCGCTCGGGGGTGAGGGTCAGCCGGTCGATGACCGTCTCGCTGGTGCCGGCCGCGCGGGCCTTGGCGATGTCCTTGGCGTTGGCCTCGACGATTTCGCTCGTACGGACTTCCAGCGCGTCCGCGATGGCGAGCAGCGCGTCGTCCTTCTCGGCCCGGGGCAGCGGCGCGAGGTCGGCGGCGGCGGACTTGGCGCGGTAGGCGGCCCGGGTGACCGGGGACATGGAGTCGTACGGCGAGAGCGTGGTCATGAGGGAAGGGTAGTGCGCCGGGCGGAGGCGTCCACCGGCTATCCCAAACCGCGAGACAAGCGCGGAAGGGCCCGAAGACGGCTCAAAAGGGGTGTACGCCGACCGGGGTCGCGGGCAGCGGGCCGTAACCCTCGGAAATGCGCTGGTGATAGGTCTCGCGGTCGATGACCTCCAGGCCGACGATCTCCCACGGCGGCAGCTTCGCGGTCTGGCGGTGCTCGCCCCACAGGCGCAGCGCGACGGCGGCGGCGTCGTGCAGGTCGCGGGCCTCTTCCCAGTAGCGGATCTCCGCGTGGTCGTTGGCGTAGCGGCTGGTCAGCAGAAAGGGGTGGTCGTGGGCGAGCTGTTCCAGGCCGCGCCGCACCTCCTTCAGCGGGGCCTCGCCGCCGGAGACGCTGAGGGTGACATGCCACAGCCGGGGGAGGTCCTTGGGTTCCTCGCCCTCGTACCGGGCGCCGGCCGCGACGCTCGTCAGCGTGCGCTCCTCGCCGGGCGCGCGGGAGGTGGTACCACCGCGGGACGCCGCCGCCCCAGGGCGTACTCGTCTCACGACGGCCTCCTTACGCAATGGTCGAGCTGCTGTGCTCGCGCGGATGGGTCCCTGAGCAAAGTTGAGCAGGCCCGGCGCGTCCGTGTGGCACTTTTGCGGAACGTCCACCGAGGGAGGCGGACGTTTCGGTTGTTTTACGGGTGGAGGATCACCAGGTCGTCCCTGTGTACGACTTCCCTCTCGTACGACGGTCCCAGCTCCCGCGCCAGTTCCCTGGTGGAGCGGCCGATCAGCTGGGGGATCTCCTTGGCGTCGAAGTTGACGAGCCCCCGCGCGACCGGGTGCCCGGCGCCGTCCCGGAGTTCGACGGGGTCGCCCGCGCTGAACTCGCCCTCGACGGCGGCGATCCCGGCCGGCAGCAGTGACATCCGGCGCTGTACGACCGCGCGCACGGCACCGTCGTCGAGGGTCAACGAGCCCTGGGGCGTGGACGCGTGCTGCAGCCAGAGCAACCGGTCGGCGGAGCGTTTCCCGGTGGCGTGGAAGTACGTCCCGGTGTCGCCGCCGCTCAGCGCGTCGGTCGCGTGGACCGCGCTGGTGAGCACGACGGGGATGCCCGCGGCGGCGGCGATCCGGGCCGCCTCGACCTTGGTGACCATGCCGCCGGTGCCGACGCCGGCCTTGCCCGCGCTGCCGATCTCGACGTGGGCGAGGTCCTGCGGGCCGTGCACTTCCGCTATCCGCGAGGTGCCGGGCTTGCTGGGGTCGCCGTCGTAGACGCCGTCGATGTCGGAGAGCAGGACCAGCAGGTCGGCGTGGACGAGGTGGGCGACGAGGGCGGCGAGCCGGTCGTTGTCGCCGAAGCGGATCTCGTCCGTGGCGACGGTGTCGTTCTCGTTGACGATCGGCAGGGCACCCATGGCGAGGAGTTTGTCGAGGGTGCGGGAGGCGTTGCGGTGGTGGGAGCGACGGCTCATGTCGTCGGAGGTGAGCAGGACCTGGCCGACGCGGATGCCGTAGCGGGCGAAGGAGGCGGTGTAGCGGGCCACGAGGAGGCCCTGGCCGACGCTGGCGGCGGCCTGCTGGCGGGCCAGGTCCTTGGGGCGGCGGCGCAGTCCGAGCGGGGCGAGGCCTGCGGCGATGGCGCCGGAGGAGACGAGAACGACCTCTCTCTCGCCGCCGCTGCGGCTCTTGGCGAGGACGTCGACGAGGGCGTCGACCCGGTCGGCGTCCAGGCCGCCGGCCGCGGTGGTCAGGGAGGAGGAACCCACCTTGACGACGATCCTGCGGGCCTCGGTCACGGCTTGCCTTGCGGCTGCCACGGATCCCCCCGGGGGTAGTTCGGGTGACCCGCGGCAATTTACGCGAACCGGGTGGGGGCGTGCACGTTGGTCCAGGTCGCGGACAGGGGGGGGTGAGTTCAGAGTGCGGGCCGGTGGGGGCTGGTCGCGCAGTTCCCCGCGCCCCTAAAAACGCCGGACTCGCCCTGTTCTTTTAAGGGCGCGGGGAACTGCGGGGCCCGCCCCCACCGGCCCGCAGTCGACGTACTTTCCGCATCACCCGACGCAAGAACACCCCCGCTCCCCCCTCCCGATACCCCTCCACCGCACGCGCCTCGCGAGGTTCCGCCAGGTACAGGGAGTCCGGCAGCCCCGCATCGCCCGACCGGAAGTGCGGATACGCCAGGTACACCCGACGTCCCCGCCCCTCCACCACCGCCTCGGGGCGTTTCTTCGACTTGATGAACTCGACCACGTCCAGCAGGAGTTCGGGGCGTTCCTGGGCCACCAGATGCAGCCGCAGCCGTTCGTCGACCTTGAGTCGCAGCGCCACCTCGTCCGTCCAGTGGGCCGCCATCAGCGGCTTGGCCAGCTCGAACTTGTGGCGCCGTACCTGCTCGCTGTCCCCCGCGTACTTGGGGCCGAACTGCGGGAGCAGGGTCACCAGGAACGGGCGGAGCATCAGCTTGTCGCGCTCCACCCCCGGCGGGACCATCTCCGCGATGAGGTTCATCAGGGCGCGCGCCGAGTCGAAGCGCAGGGTGTAACTCCCGCTCTTCGTCACGTGTTTGCCGTCGTCGCGGCCCACCAGGTAGTAGCAGGTGTGGTCGGCGATCACGGAGACGCCGTCCGCCCGGAGATACGCCTCCATCGTGAACAGCGCGTCCTCGCCGGTGAACAGCGTCTCGTCGAAGCGCATGCTGTGCCGCTCCAGCAGGGCCCGCCGGAACAGTTTCTGGGCGCTGAGCGTGAACTTGATGTTGGAGTGGAAGACGTCGGTGCGCTCCAGCGTCTCGACCCACGCGGCCTTGGGCGGGACCCGGTTGATGCCCTCGACCTTGCCGAGCACCACGTCGGTGCCGTTGCGGTCGGCCAGCGCGACCATGCGTTCCAGGGCCTCGGGGGCGAGCCGGTCGTCGGCGTCGAGGAAGAAGACGTAGCGCCCGGCCGCCTTGCCGAGGCCGACGTTGCGCGGGGAGCTGGGGCCGCCGGAGTTCTCCTGGCGGATCACCGTGACGTGGTTCGCGGCGCGGGCCGCGAACTCCTCCAGGTACTCCCCCGTGCCGTCCGTCGAGCCGTCGTCGACGGCGACGACCTCGATCCGGGCCGGGTCCAGGGTCTGTGCCTCGACCGAGCGCAGGCACTCGACGAGGTACGGCATCGCCTCGTACGCCCCGATGACCACGGTCACATCAGGCTGCGTCACGGTCACGCGCTCCCCTTTGTCCATGGAGTGTTTCCCCCGTATCGGCCGGATCGACATCTACAAGACGGCCGACCGGACCGATCGGTTGTCCTCCGTCAGCAGGGGATACGCAAAAGAGCCCGGTTTTCGAGGATCACTCCTCAAGAACCGGGCTCTTCTTGACCAAATTCTGACTCGGGCAGGTCAGCGGGTCAGCTCGTCAGTTCGGCCTCGGTCGCGGCCGACCGTTCCTGGCCGACGTTGCGGGCCTCGGACTTGAGCGCCAGGTCCCGTACCGCGGTGTTGAACTGCTCGATGGACGTGGGCTCGTCCGGGCCGAGCAGGTACTGCTTGAGTTCCTTGCGGTCCTCGGCCAGCGGGTCGGCGTCCGGGGCGCGGACCGCCGCGAGCAACTCGCCCAGTTCGGTGGCCTTGTTGGAGAGGATCACGGCGGCGCGCACCGCGGTGTTCTGCCGCTTGAACTCCTCGACGCCGAGCTGCGCGGAGTCCGTGACCGCGTACGGCTTGCCGCTCGCGATGAAGTCGGAGACCACGCTGGAGATGTCGGAGACCATCGCGTCGGACACGTTGAAGCAGTCGTACAGGCGCGGTTCGGCGCCGGAGATGACCCGGTGCTCGAAGGTGCCGAAGGACTGCCAGTACGCGTCGTTCCACTCGGCGCGCAGCCGGGCGATCTCCTCGTACTTGGCCAGGTCGACCACGCCGTCGCGGGTGAGTTCGGCCTCGTCGCCCTTGTCGGCGGCGCCGCCGGTCAGCTCGGTGATCCGGGCCTCGATGCGGGCCAGTTCGGCCTTGGCCCTGGTCTGCGCGGCGGCGTCGGCCGTGAAGCGCGGGTCGGTCGCGCGCTGGGCGGCGGCCTTCTCCACCAGGGCGGTGACCTTGCGGTGCGCGGAGCCGGCCGCGGAGCTGACGGTGCCGGTGAAGGGGTGCGGCTTGTACAGGACGCGGACCGGGGGGTCGGCCTTGAGCAGCTTCTTCACGATGTTCTCGCCGGCCAGCAGCAGGGAGGTGTTGCCGGGGTCGTTGTCCCAGCCCTCCCAGGTCGGCGCGTAGAGGACCGTGGGGATACGGCCGTCCGGCACGCCCTGCCAGGTCTGGATGGGGGCGAGCTGGGGGCGGCCGACCTCGACGATGTCGTCGTCGCGGACCCCGACGTCGGCGATGGCGTAGCGGTCGCGGCCCGCGCGGCCGGCGGTCCACACCTCGTCGTAGACCTTGCTGAACGGGTTGACGCTGGCCAGCTTGTCGCTGTCGCCGTGGCCGATGAAGACGTGCTTCATGGTGGGGACGCGCAGCAGGTGGATGTTCTTGCCGACGTTGGCCGCGTAGAGCGCGACGCGCACGCTGGAGAGGTCCATGTTCATCAGGTGCACGCCGCCGGGGACGCAGATGACGGGGACCTTGGTGGGGGCGAGGTTCTGCAGTATGACGCGCTCGCGGAGCAGGACCAGGGGCTGGGACTCCAGCTGCTCCATGGTCTCCAGCCACATGTTGACCTGGTACGCGGAGTCCTTGGAGCCGGAGAAGCAGAGCACCGTCTGCGGCTGGTACTCGTGCAGCCAGTCGTCGACGGCTTCGAGGATGACCTCGGCGGTCGGCGGGATCTTCGTGCCCCTTATGTACGGCAGGAGCGCGGCGACGTAGAGGGTGCCCAGGAACAGGGTGACGCCGATGCCGATGAAGGCGGCGACGGCAGAGTCCAGCTGTGCGGAGATCAGCAGGCCGACGACGGCGAACAGGTCGAGGTGGAGCATCTTCTCGGCGGAGCGCTCCAGCAGGCCGAACGGCGGGGCGTCCGGGATGTTGATGCGTGAGCCGAGGTCGACGTTGCGGGTGGCGACCGGCATCCGGCGGCGGTTGCGGATCAGCGTGACGACCGCGCCGTGCGGGGCCTGAAGGCCGTAGAACGCGATGAAGCAGGCGATCGCGCCGTAGAAGATCAGGTGGTCCGAGAGGTCCATGCGGGCCAGCAGCAGGATCAGCAGGAGCTGGCGGATCAGGAAGCGGATCGAGAGGCCCGCCCTGACCTTGCTGAGGCGGTTGACCAGGTAGCTGGCCTGCCGGTGCAGATAGTGGTCGGCGACGTACGTCACGACGGCCGCGGCCGCGAAGGCCGGGACACTCGGGATGAGCGCGGCCAGCATGAGCGCGGGGAATCCCAGCATCATGAGGACGGCCGCGGCGAGCTCGGCCGCGCTGCCCACCCGGGCAACACGGATGGCGGTGGAAATCACTGATAAACCTGCTCTTGGGGGTTTTGAGTAATTTACCGGGAACTCAGAGGCAGGCTTAATTAAACGCCGTCCTGGACGTCCAGCACCGAGGCGAGGGCGGCCTCGAAGCCGGAGGCCCTGGCCGCACCGGCCGTCGGGTCCTGCTGGCGGACGTCGATGACATGGCCGGTCAGCTCGGACAGCAGCACGTCGAGCGAGGCACGGGCCACGGCCTCGGAGGAGAGCAGGGTGCCCGCGGCCTCCTGGCCGAAGGCCTTGGTGCGCATCGGCGTGGCGGTGCGCTCCGGGTTGACGCAGTTGACGCGGATGCCGTCGCCGGCCCACTCGTCCGACAGTGCCTGGGTGAGGTTCACCATGGCGGCCTTGGTCGAGGAGTAGAGGCTGTACTCGGCGCGGCCGCGGGTGTAGCTGCTGGAGGTGTAGAGCAGCAGCTGGCCCTTGGTCTCGGCCAGGTACTTGTACGCGGAACGGGCGATCTGCACCGGCGCCAGGTAGTTGACCTTCAGCGCTTCCTCGATGGTCGCGTTGTCCGTCTCGGCCAGCTTGCCGATGCGCAGCACGCCCGCGGTGTTGATGACGTAGTCGATGCGCCCGGTCTCGGCGTAGGCCTTGGACAGCGCGTCGTCGACCTCCTCCGGGTTCTCGACGTGCGTGCCGGTGGTGGAGCGGCCGAGCGCGTAGACCGTGGCGCCGTAGCCCTGGGCCAGCTCGGCGATGTCCTTGCCGATGCCGTACGAGCCGCCGAAGACGACCAGCGTCCTGCCGGTGAGCAGCTCGCGGTAGGCGGCCTCGTCGACCTGCTCGGGGGCGGCCGTGGAGGCGAGCTGGAAGAGCTTGTCGGCGATGAAGACGTCGACGGGCTGGGTGACCTTCATGTTGTACTCGTCGCCCGCGACGACGTGGATCGGCACGTCCGGCAGGTACTTCAGTACGACGGAGCAGTCGTCCGTGGCCTGGAAGTTCGGGTCCCCGGCGGCGACCTCGTAGGCGCGGCGGATCGTGGACAGCTTGAACGCCTGGGGCGTCTGGCCGCGGCGCAGCCGGGAGCGGTCGGGGATCTCGGTGATGAACTCGCCGTCGTCGCCGTGCGTGCGGGTCACGATGATGGTGTCCGCGGACGGGATGGCCACGTCGACGGCCTGGAAGCGCTCCAGGGCGATCACGCAGTCGTCGATCACGCGCTGCGAGAGCAGGGGGCGCACGGCGTCGTGGAAGAGGACGTTGGCGTCCTCGCCCTCGGCCAGGCCCTCACCGAGGGCGGCGATGGCGCGCTCGGTGGTCTCGTTGCGCGTGGAGCCGCCCTCGATGATCTTGGTGACCTTCTGGAAACCGGCCTTGGCGACGATCTTCTCGACGTCCGGGACGTAACCAGGCGCCATCAGCACGATGATGTCGTCGATCGAGTCGGCCTTCTCGAAGGTGGTCAGGGTGTGCTCGATGACTGCCTTGCCGGCGATCTTCAGCAGCTGCTTGGGGATCGAGAGACCCACGCGCTGGCCGGTACCGCCGGCCAGGATCACTGCGGTGGTGCGGGGCTTGGCTATGTGCGACACAGGCGACCTTGACCTACCTCGGGACAACGGGGGAACTGGCAAATGGTCCCACTCACGGTAACCGCAGTGCAAGGCGAGTGACCTCCGCCGCATAGGTGAGCGACACCTGTCATTCATCTTGCACTGCTGGTGACCGCGCGACGACACCTCTCAGCGGCGCCGGAGCTTCTTCAGACAACGGTGACCGAGAACTCGTACGAGTTCCTTCGACGACGTCTGGTGAACCGTCCGCGACTTCGCCGCGGCGGTGTGCCGCACCGGCGCGGCGGCCACCGCCGCGAGCGCCCCGTACAGCGCCTGCGCGGCCACCTCGGGCGCGATCCGCGGCGCCGCGGGCACCTGCTCCGAAGCCTTCGGTACGGCCGACAGAAGGGCGGTGTCGCCGACGATCCGGACGCCCGTGGCGGCGATGGTGCCGGCCATCTCGGCGCCGATGGAGCCCGCCGCCTCTACAGCCCACCGGGGCGTCGTGATCTTCACGTCCTGCGGGGTCGGGCTGCACGAATTCTTCATATGCATGACCGCGCCGTTGCGCACCAGCTTGGAATACAGCTCGTCGGGGAGCCCATTGCCGCGGAATTCCACATTGAGTTTTCGCAGCATTTCGGTCTCGGCCAGGGTGAGAGAGCGGTTGGCCGCGTCCGGAACCGGCCGCAGCAGATTCGCGGGCAGTCCGAGCAGCGCCTCGAAGGTGCGCAGCAGCCCGTCGCGGTCACTGTCGTCGACCACGACGACGGTGACCCGCTCGGGGCCCACGGCCCGGGTCCAGCGCTCCACCAGCCGGTCGTGCCGGTGCCGCCGCCAGAAGCTGGGGTTGGGCTGCTCGTAGGGCGCCTTGCGGAGCATGTGCTCCAGCCAGTTGTCGTAGCCCATGCGCAGGCCGTTCTGCACGTACTGCTGCCACTGCGAGGGCATGATCTTGGCCAGCGGGCGCAGGGTGATCAGGATGTGCACGCGCTCGCCGCCGAGCTGCTCCACGATCCGGGCGATCGTCTCGTCGTCCTCGGCGTCGGCGAAGAACTCGCTGCTGATCACCGACGTGCGGTCACCGGTGGCGCGCACGGCGTCGAGGAGGCGGGTCCAGTGCTTGTCGGTGGGCACGGCGTCGCCCATCATCGCGGGCCGGGCGCAGGCGGCGAGGGCCGCTTCCATCGGGTGTCTGCTGTGCGCGGGGAAGTCGACGCCGTGCTCGGGCATCGCGTCCTTCGCGGCGAACAGCGCGCCCTGGATGGCGGTGGTCCCGGTCTTGTGCGGGCCGATGTGCAGCAGCCGGGTCCCGGAGGGCAGCGCTTCCTTAATACAGTCCGTCTCCATGGTTAATGGAAGGTAAGAGTTGTTCCTGAGTTTGACCTGAGAGGAGCCTGGGACACAGATGAGTCCCAGGCTCCGGTCACACAGGGTTCACGAAACTCAGACCACCTGGACCCCGGGATCGCCCGCCTCGACGCGCAGGGAGGCATAGGTGCTCGGCGTGGCTGTCGGCTTCAGCACGGTGTCCACGACCCGCACCTTCGCGTCGATGCCGTCCCGCCGGATGTCGAAGAGGTGGTAGCCGCGGTGGGCGTCGATCACCTTCCAGTGCGGGTTGTCCGCCATCAGCGGGTCCCACTGGGCGTGGAAGGCGGCCTGGTCCTGGTCGCCGTTGCTGGAGATGGACGTGCCGACGAACTCGGCGCCGACGACGGCGGAGCCGGGATCGGCGAAGTCCTCCTTGAGGTCGCTGATCATCGTGAGGTGCCGGTCGCCGCTGAGCACCACCGGGTTGCGGACGCTCTTGAAGTCCTCCAGCAGGGCGTTGCGTTCGGCCTGGTAGCCGTCCCAGGCGTCGTAGAACCACTGCTTGCCCGCGCCGAGCAGGATGTCCGTCTCGGCCATCATGATCTGCGAGGCGACGACGTTCCAGCGGGCGGGCGAGTGGCGCAGCCCCTTCAGCAGCCACGCCTTCTGCTCGGCGCCCATCATCGTCATCGACGGGTCCTCGGCACCGGCCTGCGTGGTGGCCTGGTCGCTGCGGAACTGCCGGGTGTCGAGGACGTTGAGCCGCATCAGCCGGCCGAACTCCAGGCGCCGGTACATCTGGATGTGCGGCCCGTCCGGCACGGCGCTCGCGCGCACCGGCATGTGCTCGTAGTACGCCTGGAAGGCCGCCGTCAGCCGCGCCACGAACGCGTCGTGCGACTGCTGGGCGGGGTCCTGCGGGATCTCCCCCGCCCAGTCGTTGTCCACCTCGTGGTCGTCGAAGGTCACCACCCATGGGGTGTTGGCATGCATCGCCAGCAGATCCGGGTCGCTGCGGTACTGCGCGTACCGGTTGCGGTACTGGACCAGGCTGTACGGCTCCCCGGTCCCCTCGTGCCGTCGCGGCCCGGCGTTCGACGGCGCCGACTCGTAGATGTAGTCGCCGACGAAGAGCACGAAGTCGGGATCCTGCGCCAGCATGTCGGCGTACGGCGTGAAGTAGCCGTTCTGCCAGTTCTGGCAGGAGGCGAGCGCGACGCGCAGCCGGCCGCGGGAGCTGTCCGGGTGCGGGGCGGTGCGGGTGCGGCCGGTGGCCGAGAGCTGACCGTCGGCACGGAAGCGGTACCAGTAGTCACGGCCCGGGCGCAGCCCCCGTACATCCACGTGAACGCTGTGCCCGTACTCGGGCAGCGCCTGCGCGACACCCCGGCGCACGCGCTTTCTGAAACGGTCGTCCTCCGCGATCTCCCACTCCACCGGGACCACCTGGTCCGGCATCCCGCCGCCGTTCAGCGGGTCCGGGGCGAGCCGCGTCCACAGCACGATGCCGTCGGGCAGCGGGTCGCCGGAGGAGATGCCGAGGCTGAACACACCGTCGGGCAGCGGGGTTTCGGCTGCCCGGGCGGAGGTCGGCAGCCACAACTGGGCGGAGGCGGCGGCCCCGAGCACCGCCGCGCCGGCCGCGAGAAAACGTCGTCGATCGGGTGATACGGCTCCGGTCATCGTGAACTCCCTTGCGACGTTGGCCTCTTGGGTCACTTGGAAGCTCACCGTGCGAGAAATCCCGCCCGTTGAACAGTAAGTATCGCGTCCATGACAAATGAGCACACAGCAAGAGACCCGTTGCTCCGAGAGCAACGGGTCTCAGCCAGTTTGGGTTACGCCGGGCAAACGATCTTCACCCGTCCACTCAGAAGGGCTTGAACTCCTCGAACTCCTGCGCCGCCTCGTCCCGTTCGGCCTGCTTGTCCCGACGGCGCTGCGTCGCGGGCCGCGGCTCGTCGAGCCGGTGGTCCTCGCCGCGCCGGCCCAGCATCTCCGCGCCGGCCATGACGGTCGGCTCCCAGTCGAAGACGACCGCGTTGTCCTCGGGACCGATCGCGACGCCGTCGCCGGAACGGGCGCCCGCCTTCATCAACGAGGCCTCCACACCGAGGCGGTTGAGCCGGTCGGCGAGATAGCCGACGGCCTCGTCGTTGTTGAAGTCGGTCTGGCGGACCCAGCGTTCGGGCTTCTCGCCACGCACGCGGAAGAGGCTGTCCTCCTCCTGTACGACGGTGAAGCCGCTGTCGTCGACCGCCTTCGGGCGGATGACGATCCGGGTCGCCTCCTCCTGAGGCTTCGCGGCCCGCGACGCGGCGACGAACTCCGCGATGGCGAAGGACAGTTCACGCAGTCCCGTGTGGGCGACGGCCGACACCTCGAACACGCGGTAGCCGCGCGCCTCCAGGTCCGGCCGCACCATCTCGGCGAGGTCCTTGCCGTCCGGTACGTCGATCTTGTTCAGGACGACCATGCGCGGCCGGTTGCCGAGGCCGCCGTACTGCTTCAGCTCCTCCTCGATCATGTCGAGGTCGGAGATCGGATCGCGCTCGGACTCCAGCGTCGCGGTGTCCAGGACGTGCACGAGGACGCTGCACCGCTCGACGTGGCGCAGGAACTCAAGGCCGAGGCCCTTGCCCTGGCTGGCGCCGGGGATGAGACCGGGCACGTCGGCGATCGTGTAGACCGTCTCGCCGGCCGTCACCACGCCCAGGTTCGGGACCAGAGTCGTGAAGGGGTAGTCGGCGATCTTCGGCTTGGCCGCGCTCAGCACGGAGATCAGCGAGGACTTGCCGGCGCTCGGGTAGCCCACGAGAGCCACGTCGGCGACCGTCTTCAGCTCCAGGACGATGTCCTGGAGGTCGCCGGGGACGCCGAGCAGCGCGAAGCCGGGGGCCTTGCGGCGGGCGCTCGCGAGAGCCGCGTTGCCGAGGCCGCCCCGGCCGCCCTGCGCGGCGATGTACGAGGTGCCGTGGCCGACCAGGTCGGCGAGCACGTTGCCCGCGCCGTCGAGCACGACCGTGCCGTCCGGCACCGGCAGGACCAGGTCCTGGCCGTCCTTGCCGGAGCGGTTGCCGCCCTCGCCGGGCTTGCCGTTGGTGGCCTTGCGGTGCGGGGAGTGGTGGTAGTCCAGCAGCGTGGTCACGGACTGGTCGACGATGAGGATGACGTCACCGCCCCTTCCGCCGTTGCCGCCGTCCGGGCCGCCGAGCGGCTTGAACTTCTCACGGTGGACGGAGGCACAGCCGTGGCCTCCGTTACCCGCGGCGACATGCAGCTCGACGCGGTCCACGAAGGTGGTCATGGGATGTGCCTCCAGTTACGTACAACAGTGTTTCCAGGTCAACACGCGAAAGGCGGACCCGCTTCCCGGAAGGGAAGTGAGGTCCGCCTCGCGAAAGCTTCCGATCGGTTACCTGATGCTTCAGGCGACCGGAACGATGTTCACGACCTTGCGGCCACGGTGCGTACCGAACTCCACCGCACCGGCGTTCAGCGCGAACAGCGTGTCGTCGCCGCCACGGCCGACGCCCGCACCGGGGTGGAAGTGGGTGCCGCGCTGGCGGACCAGGATCTCACCCGCGTTGACGACCTGACCGCCGAAGCGCTTCACGCCGAGCCGCTGGGCATTGGAGTCGCGACCGTTCCGGGTGGACGATGCGCCCTTCTTGTGTGCCATCTCTCCTCAGTCCCTTACTTCGCAGCCGCGGGGATCTCAGTGACCTTGATCGCCGTGTACTGCTGGCGGTGGCCCTGACGACGGCGGTAACCGGTCTTGTTCTTGTAGCGAAGGATGTCGATCTTGACGCCCTTGTGGTGGTCCACGACCTCGGCCTGGACCTTGATGCCGGCCAGGACCCACGGGTCGCTGGTCACAGCGTCGCCGTCGACAACGAGCAGGGTCGAGAGCTCGACCGTGTCGCCAACCTTGGCAGTGGAAATCTTGTCAACCTCAACGATGTCGCCGACAGCAACCTTGTGCTGGCGACCACCGCTGCGCACGATGGCGTACACGCTGATCTCACTCTCTAGCTCAGGGACGGCACCCCCGCAGTCCAGCCGCCCTGCAGAGCAGACGGCCTCTCCCGGTGGAACACACCCGGGAGGAAGAGGTTTACGGGGATGTGGCGTGTCACCAGTGGACACGCCGACAGTCAAGGTTACGGGGCCGCGGCCGAACGGGTCAAACCGGGCCCGTGGGGAGTGCGACCGGTCACACGGACCGGCCGCACCCGCCCGGGGTTCAGCCCTCGTCGGTGGAGGCGGTGACGGAGGACGGGCTCGCCTGCTCCGCCGCCGCGGTCTTCTTCGACGTGGTCTTGGCGGCCTTCTTGGCCGTCGTCTTCTTCGCGGCCGTCTTCTTGGCCGCGGTCTTGGTGGCCGCCGCCTTCTTGGCGACCGCCTTCTTCGCCGGGGCCTTCTTGGCGGCCTTGCGCGCGGCCGTCTTCTTGGCCGGAGCCTCGGCCTCGGCTTCCGCTTCCACGGCGGCCGGGGCCTCCTCCGCCGTCACGGCCGACGGTACGACCACGACGGCCGCCTCCTCGGACGCGGTGGGCGCGGTGGCCTTGCGCACGGCACGACGCCGCGGGCGGGCCGGAGCCGCGCTCTCGGCGGGTGCCTCGGGCTGCTCGACCGAGGCCGGAGCAGGGGCGGGCGCCTCGACGACGACCGGCGCGGGGGCCTCGGTGACCGTCACGACGGCGGCCTCCTCGGACCCGGCCGGAGACCCGGCGGGCGCGGTCGCCTTACGGGTCGCACGACGGCGCGTACGGCCCTTGGGCGCGGCGTCGTCGGCAACCTCGGCAGCCTCGGCGACGGGGGCTTCGGCAGCCACCGGAGCCTCGACCACCGGGTCCTCGACGGCGACGGGCTCGGCCTGCGCGACGGCGACCGGTTCGGCCTCCTCGCGCACTTCGCGCACCTCGCGCGGCTGCCGCGACTCACGGGACTCCGCCCTCGGCGCACCGGCCGGAGCCGAAGCCCGCCGGCTCGTCCGGCGCCGCGAACGACCGCCACGGGTGGCCGCGGCCTCCGCCTCGGCGGCGCTGCTGTACAGGTCCTCGTCGGGCCGGAAAGTGTCCATCAGCGGCTTCGCCGCGGGGGTCTCGGCGAACGGCACCGGCATCGCGACCTCGGCCGCCACCTCCGCCTCGGTCTCGACCTCGTCGGACTCGTGGTCGTGCTCGTGCGTCTCGTGACCGTCGTGCGTGTCGTGGACGTCGGCACCGCTGCCGTCGCCACCACGCCCGCGCCGCTTGCGCTTGCCGCCGCCACCGACCGAGGTCGGCTGCTCCATGTGCACGATGACACCGCGGCCGTTGCAGTGGACGCAGGTCTCGGAGAAGGACTCAAGGAGGCCCTGTCCGACGCGCTTGCGGGTCATCTGCACGAGGCCGAGCGAGGTGACCTCGGCGACCTGGTGCTTCGTACGGTCGCGGCCCAGGCACTCCAGGAGCCGCCGCAGGACGAGGTCCCGGTTGGACTCCAGCACCATGTCGATGAAGTCGATGACGACGATGCCGCCCAGGTCGCGCAGCCGCAGCTGGCGCACGATCTCCTCGGCCGCCTCCAGGTTGTTCCTGGTCACGGTCTCTTCGAGGTTGCCGCCCTGACCGGTGAACTTGCCGGTGTTGACGTCGATCACGATCATCGCTTCGGTCTTGTCGATGACCAGCGAACCGCCGCTGGGCAGCCAGACCTTGCGGTCCAGCGCCTTCATCAGCTGCTCGTCGATGCGGTACGTCGCGAAGACGTCGACCTCGGACGTCCACTTGGACAGCCGGTCGGCGAGGTCGGGGGCGACGTGCGAGACATAGCCGTGGATGGTGTCCCACGCCTCGTCACCGCTGACGATGACCTTGGTGAAGTCCTCGTTGAAGATGTCGCGCACGACGCGGACGGTCATGTCCGGCTCGCCGTACAGCAGCGTCGGGGCGTTCGAGCTGCCGCCGCTCTTCGACTTCTTCTGGATGTCCTCCCACTGCGCCTGCAGCCGCTCGACGTCGCGGCTCAGCTCGTCCTCGCTCGCGCCCTCGGCGGCGGTGCGCACGATGACGCCCGCGTCCTCGGGGACGATCTTCTTGAGGATGGTCTTCAGTCGGGCCCGCTCGGTGTCGGGCAGCTTGCGGCTGATGCCGGTCATCGAGCCCTCGGGGACGTACACGAGGTAGCGCCCGGGGAGGGAGACCTGGCTGGTCAGACGGGCACCCTTGTGTCCGATGGGGTCCTTGGTGACCTGCACGAGGACCGACTGGCCGGACTTCAGGGCGGACTCGATGCGGCGCGGCCCGTTGGCCATGCCGAGCGCCTCGAAGTTGACCTCACCGGCGTACAGGACGGCGTTGCGCCCCTTGCCGATGTCGATGAACGCGGCCTCCATGGAGGGCAGCACGTTCTGGACCTTGCCCAGGTAGACGTTGCCGACGTACGAGGTCGACTGCTCCTTGTTGACGTAGTGCTCGACGAGCACGCCGTCCTCCAGGACGCCGATCTGCGTGCGCTCACCGCTCTGCCGCACGACCATCACACGCTCGACGGCCTCACGGCGGGCGAGGAACTCCGCCTCGGTGATGATCGGGACGCGCCGGCGCCCCTGCTCGCGGCCTTCGCGGCGGCGCTGCTTCTTGGCCTCAAGACGCGTCGAGCCCTTGATGGACTGCACCTCGTCGCTCGGGTGCTCGTCCTTCTTGGCGCGCGGCTCGCGGACCTTGACGACGGTGCGCTCGGGGTCGTCCGAGGACGAGACCGACTCGCTCTCGCCACCCGAGTCACCGGCGCGACGACGCCGACGGCGCCGGCGACGGCTGCTGCTGGACCCGGAACCGCCCTGGTCCTCGTCCGCCTCCTCGGCGTCCTCCTCGACCTGCTCGGCGGTGTCCTCGGCGTCTTCGGCGGCCTGCTCGGCGGCGTACTCCTCGCCGTCCTCGGACTCGTCCTCACCGGTGGCGGACTCGCCACGGCGACGACGTCGGCCACCGCGGCGACGGCGGCGGCGCGAACCGGTCTCCTCGGTCTCGTCACCCTCGGCGGCCTCGTCGGCCTCCTCCGGCTCTTCCTCGGCGACGACGGGCTCGGCGACGGCGGCGACGACGGGCTCGGCCTCGAAGGCGGCACCCCGGCGACGGCGCCGACGACGGCCGCCGGTCTCTTCCTCGACGACTTCCACGGCCACGGGCTCGGCGACGACGACCGCTTCCTCGTCGTCCTCCACGGCCTCGGCAGCGGCGGCGGCAGCCCGCTCCGGCGTCTGGAACATCGGCTCGGTGAAGACGGGCGCGCGGAACACGGCCACGGCGGGCCGCGCGGGCCGGCGCGGCCCCTCGTCCTCTTCGGCGGCGTTGCCGTTCTTGGGCGCGGGCGCGGAGAACCCGCCGGCCGCGGTCCGTACGACCCGGCGCCGACGACGCGGCCCGGAGTCCTCGGCGGGAGCGTCGGCAGTGGTGTTCGGCTCCGCGGCGTCCGCGGCGGTCTCGTCGTTCACAGGGGCCTCCTCGCCCACGGGCGTCCCGGCAGGCGCGGACACACGGCGCGTGGCGCGACGACGGCTCCTGCGCGGCGCGGCATCCTCGTCGGACGCAGCGGGCGCGGCACCTTCGGTCACTTCAGTCACTTCGGTCACGACGGCGGCGGCAGCAGGAGCTGCGGTCGCTTCAGCCGCTTCAGCGTTCTCGTCGGCCTCGGCCGCCTGCGGCGCACCGGCGGGCGCGGAGGCGCGCCGGGTCGCACGACGGCGCGTACGCCCCGCGGGCGCCGCCTCTTCCGCCGGGGCTTCGACAGCCACGGCTTCCTCGACGACGGCCGGAGCGGCCTGCTCCTCCGCCTGCTCCACCACAACCTCGGGAGCAACGGCCTCGGGCGCGGTCACCTTGCGGGTGGCCCGACGGCGGGTGCGGCGCGGAGCCGCGTCCTCGTCGGACACGACAGGCGCAGCGTCTTCCGCCACGGTGGTCTCTTCGAGTGCGGTGGCGGCAACAGCCGGCACCACGATCTCGGCCGCCTCGGGCACCGCACTCGCCTCGGGCGCGGACACCCGGCGGGTCGCACGACGACGCGTACGCCCGGCGGGCGCGGCCTCTTCTGCGACGACGGGCGCCTCGGGGGTCACCTCGGTGACCTCGACGACGCTCTCGTCGGTGTCGTTCTTCTCGTCGCTCACCTCGGCCGGTATGGCCGGAGCGCTGCTTTCGACCGCGCCCTCGGGGGCGGTCGGCGGTCCCGCCGGGCGAGACGCGGCGCGGCGCCTGCGGCGCGGCGGCAGCGTGTCGCTGGGGGTGTTCGGTTCGGAACCCTCGATGGGTTCGGTCGGTTCGAGCATGCGGGCGTTTCTCCCGTCAGGCTCCCGGGCGCCGCGCCTGGTCCGGCTCGGATGCCGGTGACGTCCGCGGCTCGCGCGTTGCGCGGTGCCGCCGTCCGGGGCGCGGGCGCCGCACGGGAGCTTTCTGTGTCCTGTCTCGCCGGTTCCGTACGCCCAGTTGCGGACGGCCTGGCGAAAGTCTTGTGGTCGGTGCGCTGCCCGACCCAGGTGGCTCCCGAGTCCGAGGGCGGCGCTACGACGTCCGTCCTACGCGGAACCTTCCCTACGCCGGCGCCTTCGCGGCGGCAGCTTCGGCGACCGTGGGATTCCCGGTCACTGCTGCCTCGCGGTCGGGCGCGAGCGGGTCGGTCACCGTGCCGGTCTCTTCATCGAACAGCCCCTGCGCCAGCCTGGTCACCGCTGCGGCGACCGGCGGCGCCAGGTCGGCCACGGCGCGAAGACCGGACAGGACGTCGTCGGGTCGAACGGCAGGCGTCACGTGCCGAACAACCAGCCGCAGTATCGCACAGGCCTGGTCGGTAGGCCTATCAGCCTGTGGACCGATCGTCTCAGAAGAGGCTTCGAGGCTTGCCACGGCGGAGCGGGCGTCGAAGGTGCGCATGCCGTTCTTGGCCATGCGCTGGACCTCGACGGTCTCGGCCGCGTTGAACGCCGCCACCGCGCGCTCGGCGTCCTCGGGAGCCACCCCGTCGAGCCGCAGCTCCCACACGGAAGCCGTGAGCCGGTCGGCGAGCCCGGAGGTCCGGGCCTCGACCGCGTCGACGATGTCGAGCCCGACGGGCATCGACTCGTCGAGCAGCTCGCGCAGCTTGTCGGGGTCGCGCTCGGCGGTGAGCGCGATCTCCAGGTATTCCGCCTCACTGCCCGTGCCGGTGGGTGCGGCATTGGCGTACGACACCTTCGGGTGCGGTGTGAACCCGGCCGAGTACGCCATCGGCACCTCGGCGCGGCGCAGCGCACGCTCGAAGGCGCGCTGGAAGTCTCGGTGGCTGGTGAACCGGAGGCGGCCGCGCTTGGTGTAGCGCAGTCGGATGCGCTGCACCGCGGGTGCGGGCGGCGGGCCTTCGGGCTGTCGCTTGCCCAGTGTCCTAGTCCTTCGTGAGAACGGTCGTACTTCTACCAAGAGTACGTGTCTCGTCGCCCATCGGTTCCCGTCGCTCCACCGGCTGCGGCTGCCCAGGCTCGCCGAAGACCATCCGTCGGAAGTCGGCGCGCGCCTGCCGGGCGGACTCGCGCGCGGCGGTCAGCGCCTGCCGGGTGACCCGGCCCACGGCGCGCGCGGCCTCGGCGGCGGGCCGCAGCACCAGGTCCCGTACGACGTGTCCGACCGGGGTGAGAACCGTCCGGTACACCCAGCTCACCGGCGCCACGAAGATCCACCGGAAGAGGGTCCCCAGTGCCCGTCCCACGGCGAGCGAGATGTGCCCGGCGATCCGCCAGGCGTGCCCGAGCGCGTCCCAGACCTCTCGTCCCACGACGGCGAGGACCCGTCCGACCGGTGCCAGGACCCAGCGCCAGAGCGCGATCGCGGGCAGGACGAGCAGGATCCGGGCCGTCCAGTACAGGACGACACCGACACCGGTACCGACGGCCCTCGCCAGCCACATCAGCCCCCGCCCGCACCAGGCGACGGCGCGCCCGACCGGGGCGAGCACCCAGGCGTAGAGCCACCCGGCGGGTACGACGAGCAGATACCGCCCGAGCCAGGCCAGGCCGGCGGCCACCCCGTTGACGACCCACACGCACGCGTGCCCGACGGGAGTGAGCACGCGCGCGTACACCCACGCCAGGCCGTTCCCGATCCGCCGGGCGCTCCAGCCGAGGGCGTGCCCGACCGGGGTCAGCACATAGCGGTACAGCCAGACCAGGGGCACCAGGACGAGCACGTTCAGGAGCCATCCGACCGCCTTGGCGCCGGGTACGACGACGTACCGCCACAGCGCGACCGACGGCCACACGAACAACGCCCGCCCCACCGGTCGCAGCACGGTCCGCCACAGGAACCGTCCGCCGACCACCAGCGCGTCCCACACCACCCGCACCGGCACGACCAGCACGAGCACGACGATCCGCACGGGAACACGGATCGCGACGGCGAGACACCCCTCGGGCGGCTGCGGCGCGGGCTGCGCGGCCGGTTTCTCGAACTTCACAGGGACGTCCATATCAGTCAGGACGCCTCAACACCCCATACGGATGCGGTACGGCGCCCTCCTCATCGCCCCTCAACGCCTGCGCGGGTCACGGGTACGAGTCCGCCCTGGAGACATGGGTGTGCAGCAGCCGGGGCGAGGAGGCGAAGCCGCGTCGGGCGTACGCCGGGATCGCCCGGGGAGAGGAGTGGACGGTGACGCGTTCGAGGCCGAGTTCACGGGCACGGCTCAACACCGTCTCCACGAGCCGCCCACCGACACCGCTGTCCCGTTCGCCGGGGATCACGTACACGCACTGCAGATCACCGGAGGCCCGGCGCAGGACGTGCGGACTCGGTACCCGCTGGACCACGGCCAGCCAGGCCATCCCGATGACCGCACCGTCCCGTACGACCACCATGCACCGATGCGAACCGGCGTTCTCCTCAGCCCAGTCGACGAAGTGGCGCACGAACTCCTCGCGGGTGGTGACGGGTTGGCCTCCGCCCTCCAGAATCCACTGCCACCGCAGCCCTGCGACGGCGTCCAGCTCGGCGGGTTCGGCAGGGCGGATCCTGAAGTCGTCCACCCGTGCATTGTGCGGCAGTTCAGCGGCCGTCGGCAGGGGGCGTCAACAGCGCGTCGACGATCTCCCGCAGGGGCGCGGCCAGTTGACCGGCGGTCGCGTCACGCAGGGGCCGCAGACCTACGGCGGACCGTACGACGGCGACGCCGACGCCCAGCGCGACCAGGAGCTGCGCCCGCAGCAGCCGTTCGTCGTCGTCCTCCCCCGCCGGTCCCCCGCCGGACGCCGCGAGGATCTGGCGGCCGAACTCGTCGAGGGCCTTGCGGCGCAGCGCGTCCACGCGTTCGTCGCCGGAGCCGCGCAGCAGCATCAGCACGGGGTGTTCGCCGAACTCCGGCCAGGCACCGGCGGAGAGTTGGTGACTGAGTGCCTCGGCGAGAGCTTCCCGGTCCTGCGGGAAGTGCTCGTCCCGCCCCAGAAACCGCGGAGTCGACGCCAGGGCCGCCTTGAACAGCCCTTCCTTCGAGTCGAAGTACCGCTTGATGAGCGCCAGGTTGACCCCGACGTCGGCGGCCACGTCCCGCAGTGTCGTGCGGTCGTACCCGAGTCGGGTGAACCGGCTGCTCGCGGCCTCCAGGAGCGCCTGCCGGGTCGCCGCCGCGTCCCGCCGCCGGGGTCCGTCGGCCTCACTCGTCTCCACCGGCAGCCTCCTCGACAGGTCAAGTAATCACTCGTTGACATGACTACAGGGCATGGTTACGTTAAGCAAGTAATCACGTGATGACTTAGCCCGCCCTGTTCAGGCGTGCCTCCTCGTCCTGCCTTCCCGTCCGAAAGGACAACGGTGTCCAAGCAAGCCCTCCTCGTCATGGACGTCCAGCGCGTCATCGTCGACCGCTACCCCGACCCGGCCTATCTGCCGCGCCTGCGCAAGGCGATCGACACGGCCCGCGCGGACGGCGTCCCCGTGATCTACGTGACCGTCGGATTCCGCCCCGGCGCCCCGGAGGTCAGCGCCCGCAACAAGATGTTCGGCAGGCTCGCGGGCGTCCAGCTGCCGGCCGCCGCCGCCCAGGCCAACGAGATCCACCCGGACGTGGCCCCCGAACCCGGCGACATCCTCGTCACCAAGCGCCGCGTCAGCGCGTTCGCCGGCAGCGACCTCGACATGGTGCTGCGGGCGAACGACATCGACCACCTGGTCCTGACGGGCATCGCCACCAGCGGTGTCGTCCTGTCGACGCTCCGCCAGGCGTCCGATCTGGACTTCACGCTCACCGTCCTGTCCGACGGCTGCCTCGACAACGACCCCGAGGTGCACCGGGTCCTCACGGAGAAGGTGTTCCCGATGCAGGCGGACGTCACGACGGTGGCCGAGTGGGGCGCCGCGCACTGAACTCCCTATATTGATCCCCTACTTGATGCCGGTGCTCGATGCGCCGGAGTCAACGTCCGTGCGATCCGGGGGGATTGAGCGCTCGTGCGACCAGACAGAACACTCGGGGCGGCAGTGGCCGCCGCCCTTTGCGCCGTAGCCGTACTGTTGCTCGGCGGCTGCGGGACGCGGGTGGCCGGTGCCGCGGACAGCACGGGCGACCCGGCGCCGACCGGGTCGCTGCCCTGGACCCTGTCGCAGCCCTTCAAGGTCACCGCGGCCCAACTCGCCGCCGACCGGCGGACGTTGACCCTGACCGCCCAGGTGCCCGACGGCAAGAAACCGTGCGTACGAGCGCTCAAGGCCGCACTCACCGCCACCTCGCAGCAGAACATGTGGGTCCAGATCACCTTCACCTCACCGTCCGGGGACAAGCGCTCCGGCTGCACCGGGGAACGTACGGTCTCGACTCACATACGACTGCCCGAATCCCTGGGCAGCCGACAGCTGATCGTCGACAACGACACCCAGTTCACCGCCGACGGCGCCAAGTCGCCCGCACTGCGGCTGTGCGGGGAACTCGGCTGTCACCCGGCGCCCACCGGCTGCACCGTCCGCTCCTACGAGCAGGCGATGATCGCGGCCGACGCTCCCGAGCACAGCTACCGCGACGCGGAACACTGCGACGGCAAGTGGCTGGTCATCGACTTCTCCTGGCGTACGGGCCCGGTCTGCGGCGACACGACCGCGACCCCCTCCGGCTGCACGTCCCATCTGGGCGACCGCGTGTTCTTCCGCGCCGAGCCCGCAGGCTGGAAGACGATCACGGCGAGCTCGGCCGGAGGCTGCAAGGTGGTACAACGCGTGGAGCCCAAGTTCCCCACGGCGCTGTGCGCGACCCTGGCCCCGCTCTCCGCTTCACTGCACCCGAGCTACCCGCCGCAGTCACCTTCCGCGACCGCGACCACCCCGTAGAAGTAGCGGGTGCCTATTTCTTCCTCCCCTTGGCCGCCTTGCCGGCCCGGGAGACCTTCGGCCTGCGTGCGGGGATCGCGGCGAGGTGCGGGACGGAGAACTCCCGGTTGGCCAGGGTCTGTTGACGGACGGAGGCGGGCAGGTCCGGCAGGGACAGGAGTCTGTCGCACGCCTCGACGGAGGCCGCGAACTCGCCCACCCAGTAGGCGGTGATCGAGAACTCGAAGAGGAGCCCCCATCGGTACACCCAGGGCTGGGTGAAGAGCAGATCGTCCGGTTCCGGCCTGCCGACGACATCGACGAGCAGGGCGTACGCGGTGCGGTGGCGGCCCGCGAGGCGCAGGCGGGACGCCAACTCGTAGCAGGCTTCCAGCCGTTGGGGGCGTCCGTCCCACGCCCGGGAGAACGCGTCCATCGCCCCCGGCCAGTCGTCGGTCCGCTCCGCCCTGAGGAGTCCGGCCTCCAGGAGCGAGCAGTAGACCTCCTCGCCCCAGCCGCCCATCCCGGCGCGACGCTCGTAGAGGGCGATCGCCTCCTCCGCGTGCCCGAGGTCGCGTTCGGTGTTGGCCAGATAGAAGACGGTGCGCGGGTTGTCGGGGTCGCGGTCCAGCTCGCGCCGCAGCAGGCGCGCGTCCCGCTCGAACTTGTCGCTGCGGCACCCGCCGTCGGCCCGGTCCTCGATGACGAGGGCGCTCAGGTTCTCTTGGTCATCGGGCTCGTCGGTGCACGGGTACTCGTGCGTAACCCCCTCGTAGCGCCACAGCCAGTCGCCCCGCATCAGATGCTTGAACCGGTGCTGGGTGCCGGGGCCGTCGTAACGCAGCATGTACGAACCCGCGGTCAGCCGGGGCAGCGGGGCGTCCTGCCGCAGGACGTGGTCGGCGTCGAGGGTGAGCAGATAGTCGGCCCTGCCGCGGGCGAGCCGGATGTTCCGGGTGCGGTTGTGCCCGAAGTCGACCCAGGGTTCCTCGTGGAGTTCGCCCGGAACACCGTCCAGCACCTTGCGGATCAGGTCCTGCGTGCCGTCCGTGGAGCCGGTGTCGGAGATCACCCAGTAGTCGATGAGAGGGCGAACGGCCTCCAGACAGCGCTCGATCACGAGCGACTCGTTCTTGACGATCATGCACAGGCAGAGGGTCTGCTGCTCCACGGCCTCACCCGTCCCGGACGCTGACGTCCCGTCGGAAACTCGCGCGCCACAGTGACACGCGCCCACTCCACGACCGTCCATCCACGCGGAGGACCGCGCCCGAGAGCCCCCGAACAGCGGCGGCTTGGCCCGGACGGATGATCGCAGGTAAAAAATGCCCCATCAGCACGCACCGATTAGTCCGATACGACGACAAATGGGCGCGTTCCGGGCGACTACAGGGGTCACCCCGGTTCGCCCGGGTCAAGCTCGCACTCGGATTCGGGAGATCACCCGAACCGGTCGAGCAAGGAGCATGTGGATGAGTCCTGAGTTCCGAACATCGCCGCTCGGGCCGCTGGCCCGGAACAGGTTCAGGAAGGCGGGCATGGTGGCCTCGCTCGCGCTGGCCCTGGCGGCCGGGGCGGCCAGTCCGGCCACCGCGGCGGCACGGAGCATGACCGAACAGGCCAGGGTGGCGGCCGGCAACGGCGGCGGCGACTGCAAGCCGCACCACCATCACAAGTCCGAGGCCACCGAGGCCGGCGGCAAGGGCCACTGCAAGGGCCCGACCGGCCCGACCGGCCCCGCCGGCCCGAAGGGCGACAAGGGCGACCAAGGACCCGCCGGACCGGTCGGACCCCAAGGACCCGCAGGACCCGCCGGAGGTCCCGCAGGACCTGTCGGACCCCAAGGACCCGCAGGACCTGCCGGCCCGAAGGGCGACAAGGGCGACAAGGGCGACCAAGGACCCGCCGGGCCTCAGGGTGCCACCGGCCCCTGCGTCGAGATCGACGGGTTCCAGGACCAGCAGGTCTACGAGGTCCGCGGAGCGGTGAGCGGGAACAACACCTACGCGGGCATCCGCGACGTCCGCCCCAACAGGAACCACACCATGCGGTGGACCGACCTCAGCAACCTGGCGGGATATCCGAAGACCGCCGCGACCGGCACCGCCTGCGGCGTGTCCGTCAACGAGCACAGCCAGGGCACCCAGGATCTGGCAGGCATCAAGTTCGACGTCATCACGACCACCGGTCTGGTCTTCGAGACGATCTGCACAGAGAGCCACTCCACGAACACCTTGGCCAGCCTGAGCTGCCCCGGCCCGTGGAATCCGCTCAACTCACCCGAAGCGGGAAACAGCAACAACTGACCGTTCAGCACGCGCTGGGCCCGGCCGCGTCGAAGGATGCGGCCGGGCCAGCCGCGCTCACGGGCCCTCGCGGCAGCGCCTACCGCCCCTCAGCGCCCCCGCTCCTCCCCCACCGCCACCTCATAAGCCCGCAGGGTGTCCATAAAAAGCCGTCGCTCCGCCGGAGTCAGCGGACCCAGCACTCGGCGCCAGGCCGCCGCGCCCGGGGCGAGCCACGCGGCGATCGCGTCGTGCCGTTCGGCCGCGACGGCGACGATCCGGCGCCGCCGGTCGGACGGGTCCTCACGCCGGTCCAGGATGCCCTTCTCGCTCAGATCGCCGACCATCAGGCTGACCGTGGTGGGCGCCACCCCCAGTAGCGCGGCCAGCTCGTTGACGGTCATGGGCCCGTCGAACAACAGGCAGGACAGCAGGGAGAGATGGCGGGGCGCCAACGACTCCGCCTGCAGTCCCTCGGGCAGCGGAACGCGCTTCACCCGGCTCGCCATCCGCGGCATGAGCAACAACAGTTCACGCACCACGGCGTCCACGTCACCACCCGCCCCGGCCTCTTCTCGCGCGGATCCAGCCATCACGCACCCCTCAGCATTTACCTTTGACAGCAAAAATGCTTTGCTAACAAAGACACCCGTCGTCGATCCGCCCTCCACCCAGGCCCGGGCCCGAACGGAGATTCCACCATGCCCCACTTCACCGTGCACATCAGCGAGGCCGTACTGGACGGACGGGCCGAGGAGGGGTTGATCCAGGGACTCACGGAGGCGGTCGGCTCCGTCTACGGCGAACGGTTCAAGCACCTGGTCGCCGTGGACCTCATCGGCATCCCCCGACACCGGCGCGGCATCGGCGGAAAACCGACCGACCAAGCCGCCCCGAACATCACCTTGAGCCTGCGCGAGGCCGCCTACCGGCACCCCGGCGTGCCGGACGCACCGGCACGGCTCGTCTCCGCGATCACCGAAGCGGTCGTAGACGTACTCGGCGAACAGATCCGCCAGCAGGTGACGGTCGGCCTCACGGCCACGCCCGAAGGACGCTCCGGAGTCGGCGGGCGGGTCGCCTGACCCGGTCCCGCACAACCTTGCCCGTGGGGCCGATCTGGATGGACGTGTCCATCTGCGGACACAAACCGACGGAGCCACATCCATCACACATGTGCGGTGGATTCACACATGTGCGGTGGATATGGACCGAATGGCCCTGAGACTGCCGCAGTCGGCCCACTGCACAGGCCGACCGTCACCTCCTGCGACCCCCGGGATCGGCGCACGCTGGCAGCATGACCGGCAATCAGATACCCCCAGGCAACGGGTCATGGCACCCGAAAGGCTTCATGATCCTCACTCCGTCGCACATCGAAGTCACGGTCGGAGAAGAGTTCGCCTCGTCCGTGACCGTGTGGCCCGCCGGGCCGCAGCACATCGTGAGCGCCTCCGCACCCGCCGGATCGGACCTGCGGGTCGAGGTGAAAGGCCACAAGGTGACGGTCACCGGGCGTCTTGGGCGCGCGGGCGAGAAACACGCCGTCCAGGTGACCGTGCGGACCGGGCCGGACATCGCCCGCGACACCCTGACCATCGAGGCCGCCGACGTTCACCGGCCGGCGGCGGGGTCCGCCCCCTCCGCTACTTGTTGACCACGGTCAGCGGCAGCAGCTTCTTGCCGGTCGGACCCACCTGAATCTGGGTGTCCATGGCCGGACACACCCCACAGTCGAAGCAAGGCGTCCACCGGCAGTCCTCGACCTCTGTCTCGTCGAGGGCGTCCTGCCAGTCCTCCCAGAGCCAGTCCTTGTCGAGGCCCGAGTCGAGGTGGTCCCAGGGGAGGACCTCCTCGTAGGTCTTCTCGCGGGTGGTGTACCAGTCGACGTCCACGCCGAACGCCGGCAGCGTCTTCTCGGCGCAGCGCATCCAGCGCTCGTAGGAGAAGTGCTCGCGCCAGCCGTCGAAGCGGCCGCCGTCCTCGTAGACCGCGCGGATGACCGCGCCGATGCGTCGGTCGCCGCGGGAGAGGAGGCCCTCGACGATGCCGGGCTTGCCGTCGTGGTAGCGGAAGCCGATCGAGCGGCCGTACTTCTTGTCGCCGCGGATCTTGTCCCGGAGCTTCGTCAGGCGGGCGTCCGTCTCCTCCGCCGAGAGCTGCGGGGCCCACTGGAAGGGGGTGTGGGGCTTGGGGACGAAGCCGCCGATCGAGACCGTGCAGCGGATGTCGTTCTGGCCGGAGACCTTGCGGCCCTCGGCGATCACGTTCATCGCCATGTCCGCGATCTGGAGGACGTCCTCGTCGGTCTCGGTCGGGAGGCCGCACATGAAGTACAGCTTCACCTGGCGCCAGCCGTTGCCGTACGCCGTCGAGACCGTGCGGATGAGGTCCTCCTCCGAGACCATCTTGTTGATGACCTTGCGGAGGCGTTCCGAGCCGCCTTCGGGGGCGAAGGTGAGGCCCGAGCGGCGGCCGTTGCGCGTGAGTTCGTTGGCCAGGTCGACGTTGAAGGCGTCCACGCGGGTCGACGGGAGGGACAGGCCGATCTTGTCCTCCGTGTACCGGTCCGCCAGGCCCTTCGCGATGTCGCCGATCTCCGAGTGGTCCGCGGAGGACAGGGAGAGGAGGCCGACCTCCTCGAAGCCCGTCGCCTTCAGGCCCTTCTCGACCATCTCGCCGATGCCCGTGATCGAGCGTTCACGGACCGGGCGGGTGATCATGCCCGCCTGGCAGAAGCGGCAGCCGCGCGTGCAGCCACGGAAGATCTCCACCGACATCCGCTCATGGACCGTCTCCGCGAGGGGGACGAGAGGCTGCTTGGGATACGGCCATTCGTCCAGGTCCATCACCGTGTGCTTCGAAACCCGCCACGGGACACCGCTCTTGTTGGGGACCACGCGCGCGATGCGGGCGTCCGGCAGGTACTCGACGTCGTAGAACGCGGGGATGTAGACCGAGCCCGTCTTCGCCAGGCGGAAGAGGACTTCCTCGCGCCCGCCCGGGCGGCCCTCCGCCTTCCAGGTGCGGACGATCTTCGTCATGTCGAGGACGGCCTGTTCGCCGTCGCCGATGATCACCGCGTCGACGAAGTCGGCGATCGGCTCGGGGTTGAAGGCCGCGTGGCCGCCCGCCAGCACGATCGGGTCGTCCAGCGTGCGGTCCTTGGACTCCAGCGGGATGCCCGCCAGGTCCAGGGCCGTCAGCATGTTCGTGTAGCCGAGTTCGGTGGAGAAGGAGAGGCCGAACACGTCGAAAGCGCCGACCGGGCGGTGGCTGTCGACCGTGAACTGCGGGACGCGGTGCTCCCGCATCAGCGCCTCCAGGTCGGGCCACACGCTGTACGTGCGCTCGGCGAGGACGCCCTCCTGCTCGTTCAGGACCTCGTAGAGGATCATGACGCCCTGGTTGGGCAGGCCGACCTCGTACGCGTCCGGGTACATCAGCGCCCAGCGGACGTCGCACGACTCCCACGGCTTGACCGTGGAGTTGAGCTCGCCTCCGACGTACTGGATCGGCTTCTGCACATGCGGGAGCAGGGCTTCGAGCTGCGGAAACACGGACTCTGCGGCCGCAGCGACTTCGGCAGGCATCTCGCGAACCTTCGTGAGCGGTACTGAACGGACGGGTGACCATCCAGACTAACGCGAATCCGGGACGTCCCCCGTACGGCTCAGACCGGCACCCCGGTCCCGATCTCCTCCCACATCCCCGGCAACGCGGCCTCCACGGCCGCCGCCCGCTGCTCCTCCCGCCCGTACAGCACGCCGTACGTGAACGAGCTCTCCCCCGCCGCGTGCGCCACCGCGGACAGCTCGCGCAGGGTCTCGCGGACCATGACGCTGTCCTGGTGCTCGCCGAGCAGGCTGGTGAGGGACTTCATGGACTTGGCCAGCCCGCGGGCCGGGGCACCGAGCGCGGGGCTCGCCGCCTCCGCCGCGTACCGGGTGCGCTTGGCCTTCTTGCGGGCCTCGTGCAGCGCGAGGTCGCGGTCCGCGCCAGGCGGGGCCCCGATCGCCTCCTCGACGAGCGCCGAGACCTTCTCGAAGTCCTTGCGTACGGCCTTGCCGATCACCTTCTCCGGTGTGCCGGCCGCGTCCGGCAGCACGGGCGGTTCGGCCACCAGCGCGTCGAGGGTGTCGAGCAGCGCGAGATACCGCTTGGAGTCCAGGACGCCGATCAGCCGGCGGCGCGAACCGCCGCGCCGGGCGTTGGCCCAGGTCCGCATCCGGGTGCGGATCGGGCCGGAGACGAGCGCGCGGGGCAGTTCGGCGAGGACCGCCGTCAGCCGTTCGGTCATCACCTCACGGTCCCGGTCCACGCCCAACTCGCCTGCCAGCCACTTCAGTTCCTCGCCGACCGGGTCGGTGACCGTGCGGTCGAGGACCTTGCCGTACGAGCGGAGCGTGCTGCGCAGCCGGCGGGTGGCGACCCGCATGCGGTGCACGGAGTCGTAGGCGTCCTGCCGTACGGCGGGGTCGAGTTCGAGGATCGCGTCGCGCTGCTCACGGACGTAGGCGAGGACGTGGTCGCCGGCGGTCTGCGGCTCCCCGATCACCTGCGGCGCCTTGCGCTTCTTGGGCTTCTTGGGCGCGGTCTCCGCCAGCGCCCGCGCCAGCTTCGACGCGGACGACGACGGTCGTACGCCCGCCTTGCGCAACCGTTTCTCCACCTTGTCGAGGAAAGCCGGGTCGCCGTCGTCCGCCAGCTCGACCTCGATCTCGGTCCACTGCGCGGTGCCACCGCCGTCGGCGAGGCGTTCGGCGTGTACGGCGTCCACGCTGACCTCGGCGAGCAGCGTGCCGTCCGCGTCCACGAGGTGGCGTACGTCCCGGTCGGAGCGGAGCCGGACCACGGGCAGCAGCTCGGCCTCGCGGACCCGGGAGCGGACCAGGCCGGCGAGGGTGCGCGGCACGGTGTCGGAGAGCGGCTCGCGGATCTCGTCGCGGACCCCGGGCGCGACCGGCACCTTCAGGTGCCAGCCCGCGTCCGAACCGCCGGTGCGGCGGCGCAGCGTCATCGAGGCCTTGGCCAGGCGCTCGTCGGCCGTGTCGTAGTAGACGGCGTCCAGGTTCGCGACGCCCTTGTCGATGACGGCCCGGACACCGGCGACGCCGGTCAGGTCGGGCAGACCACTGTCGTCGGACTCGTACTTACGCTCGATCTCGCGCTTTGTGTCCGCCATGAACTGAATCTAGTTGCTGACGGGCCGGGATGGCAGGGGGCGTCCCAAATGAACCCCGGGGAAACCCGAGCGAACCCGCAGGTAGCGCCCACGCGAAGGCGGGGGGCTACGCGGACATGGGGCGCTGGACCCGGATCGACTGGAGCAGGCCCACCGCGATCCACACCGCGAACATCGATGTGCCGCCGTAGGACACGAAGGGCAGCGGCAGGCCGGTGACAGGCATGATGCCGAGGGTCATGCCGACGTTCTCGAAGGACTGGAAGGCGAACCAGGCGACGATTCCGGCGGCGACGATCGTGCCGTACAGCTCGGTCGAGTCGCGGGCGATGCGGCAGGCGCGCCACAGGACCACGCCCAGGAGGACGAGGATCAGGCCCGCGCCGACGAACCCCAGCTCCTCGCCCGCGACCGTGAAGACGAAGTCTGTTTGTTGTTCGGGGACGAATTGCCCGGTCGTCTGCGAGCCGTGGAAGAGGCCCGCGCCGGTGAGGCCGCCGGAGCCGATCGCGATGCGGGCCTGGTTGGTGTTGTAGCCGACGCCCGCCGGGTCGAGGCTCGGGTTGGCGAAGGCGGCGAAGCGGGCGATCTGGTACTCGTCCAGGATGTGCAGCTGCCACACCGCGATCGCGCCGATCGCGCCCGCGCCGAGCAGGCCGAAGATCCAGCGGTTGGAGGCACCGGAGGCCAGCAGCACACCGAGCACGATGATGACCATGACCATGACCGACCCGAGGTCGGGCATCAGCATGACGATCATCATCGGGACGGAGGCCAGGCCCAGGGCCTGGAGGACCGTGCGGTGGTCGGGGTAGGGCTTGTCGCCCGCGTCGACCCGTGCGGCCAGCACCATCGCCATGCCCAGGATGATCGTGATCTTCACGAACTCCGAGGGCTGGAGCGAGAAGCCGCCGCCGAGCACGATCCAGGAGTGCGCGCCGTTGACCGTGGAGCCGAGCGGGGTGAGCACCAGCAGGATGCCGAACACCGAGGCGCCGTAGAGGAACGGGACGACGACGCGCAGGGTGCGGTGGCCGACCCAGATGACGGCGATCATCAGGGCGATGCCGATGCCGGTGTTCATCAGGTGCCGGATCAGGAAGTAGTACTCGTCGCCCTGGTTGATCTCGGTGCGGTTGCGGGTCGCCGAGAAGACCAGCACCGAGCCGATCAGGGACAGGCCGATCGCGGACAGCAGTATCGGCCAGTCCAGCCGGCGGGCCAGCGAGTCACGGGCGAAGACCCGGGTCCAGCCGGCCCGCTCGGGGCCGTATCCGGAGACGGAGAAGCTGTTGCCGGTCATGTGAGCATCCTCCGGCTTCCCCTTCTGCGCGGGCGCCTGCGGGTGTTGCTGTTGGTGGAAGGTGAGGGCGAGGTGGCGGGCGGCTGGGTGTCGTCCGTGGCCGTGACCCCGCCCTGGGTCGCCTTCTCCTGCTGCTTCTCCAGCTCCTTGGCCGGGTCGGCGGTGATCTTCGGGGAGGCGATCGTGCCGTCGGCGCGGACCTTGGGGAGGCTGGTCTGCGGGGTGGGCAGCAGCGCCTTCTTCTTGTCGATGGAGCCGTCGGCCTGGACGCCGTACATCGCGTTGTAGATGTTGCGCACGGCCTCACCGGAGGCGCCCGAACCGGTACCGGCCTGGGCGATCGTCATGACGACCGTGTAGTCCTTGGAATACGTGGCGAGCCACGAGGTGGTCTGCTTGCCGTAGACCTCGGCGGTACCCGTCTTGGCGTGCAGCTCGATCTTGTCCTGCGGCCAGCCCTGGAACTTCCAGGCGGCGGTACCGCTGGTGACCACGCCCGCGAGCGCCTTGTCCATGCCCTTGAGGGTGGCCTTGCTGACCGGCAGCTTGGCCTTGACCTTGGGCTTGATCTCGGTGACGGTCTTGCCGTCGGCGCTGACGATCGCCTTGCCGATGGTCGGGACGTACTCGGTGCCGCCGTTGGCGAGGGCGCCGTAGATCATGGCCTCCTGGATCGGCGTGACGAGGGTGTCGCCCTGGCCGATGGAGTAGTTGATCGAGTCGCCCTCGCGCATCTTGTTGCCTTCGAGGCAGTTCTCGTAGGCGATCTTCTCGACGTACGTGCCGTCCTTCTTGCCGGTCTTGCACCAGTAGGCCTTGTTGGCCTCGTAGGTCTCCTGCTTCCACTTGCGGTCCGGGATGCGGCCGGTGACCTCGTTCGGGAGGTCGACGCCGGTGGTCTTGCCGAGGCCGAACTGGTGGGCCGCCTTGTAGAAGTAGTCCTTCGGCTGGCCCTTCTTCGGGTTGATGCCGCCGTCCTTCTTCCACTGGGCGTCGGCGAGACCGTAGAAGACGGTGTCGCAGGAGACCTCAAGGGCGCGGCCCAGCGAGATGGGGCCGAAGTTCTCGCCCTCGAAGTTCTTGAAGACCTGACCGCCCACCGAGTACGAACTCGTGCAGGGGTAGCCGCCGTCCCACTCGTAGCCGGCCTCGACCGCGGCGGCCGTGGAGACCACCTTGAACGTCGAACCGGGCGCCGACTGACCCTGTATGGCCCGATTCAGCAGCGGGTAGTCGGAGTTCTTGCCGGTGAGCTTCTTGTAGTCCTTGGCGGAGATGCCGCCGACCCAGACGTTCGGGTCGTACGTCGGCGCGGACGCCATGGCGACGATCCGGCCGGTCTTGGCCTCCATCACGACCACGGCGCCGGAGTCGGCCTTGTAGTTCTCGCCGGTGATCTTGTCGAACTGCTGGCGGGCACCCTTCATCGCCTTGTCGAGCTGGTACTCGGCGACCCGCTGCACGCGGGCGTCGATGCTCGTGACGAGGTTCGAACCGGGCTCCGGGGCATCGGACTTGGCCTTGCCGATCACGCGCCCGAGGTTGTCGACCTCGTAGCGGGTGACGCCCGCCTTGCCGCGCAGCTCCTTGTCGTACTGGCGCTCAAGACCCGAGCGGCCGACCTGGTCGGAGCGCAGATACGGCGAGTCGGAGTCCTTGGCCTGGGTGATCTCGTCGTCGGTGACCGGCGAGAGATAGCCGAGGACCTGGGCCGCGTTGGCGTCGCCGGGGGCCGCGTAACGGCGGACTGCCTCGGGCTCGGCGGTGATGCCGGGGAAGTCCTCGGCGCGCTCGCGGATCTGCAGGGCCTGCTTGGCGGTGGCCTCGTCGGTGATCGGGATCGGCTGGTACGGCGAGCCGTTCCAGCACGGCTGCGGGGTCTTCGCGTCGCACAGCCGGACCTTCTGGATGACGTCCTCGGGCTTCAGACCCAGCACGCCGGCCAGCTTGGTGAGGACGGCCTTGCCGTCGTCGGCCTGCTTCAGCAGGTCGGTGCGGGAGGCGGAGACCACGAGCCGGGTCTCGTTGTCCGCGAGGGGCACACCGCGCGCGTCCAGTATCGAACCGCGCACCGCGGGCTCGACGACCTGCTGCACATGGTTGCCGGACGCTTCCTTCTGGTACGCGGAGCCCTCCCGGATCTGCAGGTACCAGAGGCGCCCGCCGAGGGTGCCGAGGAGGGAGAGGACAAGGATCTGGATGACGACGAGCCTGATCTGAACCCGTGGAGTCCGTCCGGTCTCCGGGATGTTGGTCATTGGTGCTGCCTCCCCCTCTCGATGTGTGTATGAGTCATATACGACGGACCTGTGTGGCCGTACGCCAACTCCCGTGCCGCCAACTCCCGGGCCCTCAAAGCCGCTTGACCCCCTTGATACGTCCCGCCCGGGCCACCCGCGCGCGAGCCGTCTTCAGCTTCAGGCCACCGCGCTGGCCGCCGATCTTCAGGCCGGTGCCCGAGGAGAGCCAGCCCGAGGAGATGTCGGCCGACTTGGCGGCGTTCGTCTCCGCGAGCGGGTCGTTGTCGGCGCGGCGGGCCAGCGCCATGACGCCGGGGACGATGAACGGGGCGAGCAGCAGGTCGTACAGGGCGGCCGTGAACAGCAGGCTGGGCAGGCCGACATGGCGGGCGGCGGTGTCGCCGACGAGGGCGCCGACACCGGCGTAGAGGAGGGTGGAGCCGATCGCGGCGGCGACCACGACGGCCATCGGGCCGGTCGCCGACTTGAGGCGGCCGTTCTCCGGCTTCGCGAGGCCCGCGAGGTAGCCGATCACGCAGAGCACGAGCGCGTAGCGGCCGGCCGCGTGGTCGGCGGGCGGGGCGAGGTCGGCGAGGAGGCCGGCGCCGAAGCCGATGAGGGCGCCGGTGACATGGCCGTAGACCATGGCGAGGCCGAGGACCGTGAGGAGGAGCAGGTCGGGGACGGCGCCCGGGAGGTGGAGGCGGGCGAGGACGCTCACCTGGATCACCATGGCGACGACGACCAGCGGCACGGAGAGCAGGATCCGGTTGACACGCATGGGGAAGGGCTCCTACTGCTGTTGCTGGCCGTCGACCGGCGCGTTCGCGGACGGGGTGACCGTGACGGTCACCGTCGGGATCGGGGTCGGCTTGGGCTTCGCCGGCAGGACCGTGTCGCGCGGGTCCTTCTTCGGGGCCTCCACGACCACGCCGACGATGTCGAGCTTGGTGAAGTTGACGTACGGCGTGACGTAGAGCGTGCGGGTCAGGCCGCCGCCGGAGGGGTCGACGCGGGAGACGACACCGACCGGGACACCGGGCACGAACGGCTTGTCGGCCTGCGAGCCGAAGGTGACAAGCCGGTCGCCCTTCTTCACCTCCGCCTTGCCGTTGAGGAGTTCGACGCGCAGCGGGCCGTCGCCCTCGCCGGAGGCGAAGCCGAGTTCGTCGTTGCCCTCCATGCGGGTACCGACGGTGAAGTCGGGGTCGTTGGCGAGGAGCACGGTCGAGGCGTCCGGGCCGACGGTCGTGACGCGGCCGACCAGTCCGTCGCCGTTGAGGACGGTCATGTCGCGCTTGATGCCGTCGTTGGCGCCGACGTCGATGGTGATCGTCCAGGAGAAGCTCTGCGCGGCTCCTATGGCGATGACCTGGGCGCCCTTGATGCCGTACTGGCCCTCGCCGGCCACCTTCATCATCTTGTCGAGCTGGTTGAGGCGGCTGCGGTTGCGGTCGTCGCTGCCGAGCTTCGCCTTGAGGGCCGCGTTCTCCTTCTCCAGGAGCGCGAGCCGGTCGTGCCGCTCACCGGAGTCGCGGACCGCGGAGATCGCGTCGCCGACCGGGTTCACGGCGGACGACACGCCGTTCTCGATCGGGCCGAACACGGTGGCCGCGGCCCGGCGGGCACCCTCGACCGGCGAATCCTGCCCTCCCCGGATGTCCACCGTGATCAACGCGAACGCGACGGCGATCAGCAGCACCAGGAGCAGCCGGCTCTCTCGTGTGTCCCTCACGTGCGGCGGCCGTGCCTTCCTCATAGAAATGTGCAGAGGTTCAGGTATGCAGATGTGCAGGTGTGTACGAGGGCCCGTCAGATGTGAACGAAGGCCTATGACGGAGCCTATGCCTCCGTATCAACGATCCGCCGCACGAGAAGAGATCATCCCGTACGGCGGAATCGAAGCGTTACGTCATCTGCGCGGCTGGGCGTCCAGAACCTGCTGGAGCGCCTCGAACTCCTCGACGCATTTGCCGGAGCCGAGCGCCACGCTGTCCAGCGGGTCCTCGGCGATGTGGATCGGCATTCCGGTCTCCCGGCGCAGCCGCTCGTCGAGACCCTTCAGCAGGGCCCCACCGCCCGTCAGAACGATTCCGCGGTCCATGATGTCCCCGGACAGCTCCGGCGGGCACTTGTCGAGGGTCGTCTTCACCGCGTCGACGATCGCGTTGACGGGCTCTTCGATCGCCTTGCGGACTTCGCCGGCGGAGATGACCACGGTCTTGGGCAGACCGGAAACGAGGTCCCGGCCGCGGATTTCGGTGTGCTGGTCGTCGTCGAGGTCGTACGCGGAACCGATCGTGATCTTGATCTGCTCAGCCGTCCGCTCACCCAGAAGGAGCGAGTACTCCTTCTTGATGTGCTGGATGATCGCGTTGTCCAACTCGTCGCCCGCGACGCGGATGGACTGGGCGGTGACGATGCCACCGAGCGAGATGACCGCGACCTCCGTGGTGCCGCCGCCGATGTCCACCACCATGTTGCCCGTCGCCTCGTGGACCGGCAGGCCGGAACCGATGGCCGCGGCCATGGGCTCCTCGATGATGTGCACCTGACGCGCCCCGGCCTGGGACGACGCCTCGATGACGGCACGGCGCTCGACGCCCGTGATGCCCGAGGGCACACAGACGACGACACGGGGGCGGGCCAGATAGCGCCGCTTGTGGATCTTCAGGATGAAGTAGCGGAGCATGCGCTCGGTGATCTCGAAGTCGGCGATGACACCGTCCTTCAGCGGACGTACGGCAACGATGTTGCCGGGCGTGCGCCCGATCATCTTCTTGGCTTCGGAGCCGACCGCGAGAATGCCACCGGTGTTGGTGTTGATGGCGACGACGGACGGCTCGTTGAGTACGATCCCGCGACCCCTGACGTACACCAGCGTGTTGGCGGTCCCGAGGTCGACAGCCATGTCACGGCCGATGAACGACATTGAGTTCCCCATCAGGATTCGTCTGGCCTTCCCGGGAGCTTTTGAGGGCTTTTCAGGTCGGCGAAGTGGGTGCTGTGACGTGAAGGCTTCCATCGTAGACGCGCCATCACGAACACTGCGCGAGGGTCTTCGCCATTGTCAGCATGTGAGGCGCCGCCTCGCTTCTGGAGACGGCCCAACGGGGGCACTCGTTCCCCCGATCGGCACGCATATGCCAAGAGACGGCCGGAAAATCGCGGCCGTCCCTGGTCAGGCATGTGGGTTACTGATGGAGATTCAGGAACGCCCCGGGAAGAAGATCTTCACCTCGCGCTCGGCGGACTCCGCCGAGTCCGAGGCGTGGATCAGGTTCTCCCGCACGATCACACCGAAGTCCCCGCGGATCGAGCCCGGCGCGGCGGCGATCGGGTCGGTCGGACCGGCCAGCGCGCGCACGCCCTCGATCACCCGCTCGCCCTCGACGATCAGGGCCACGACCGGACCGGAGGCCATGAACTCCACCAGCGGCGCGTAGAAGGGCTTGCCCTTGTGCTCGCCGTAGTGCTGCTCCAGGGTGTCCTGGTCCAGGGTGCGCAGCTCCAGCGCGGTGATCTGCCAGCCGTCCTTGCGCTCGATGCGGCTGATGATCTCGCCGGTCAGGCCACGACGAACGGCGTCGGGCTTGAGCAGGACGAGGGTGCGCTGGGTCACGACGGGACTCCTTCTGATCATGATGGTGCGGGTCGGCTCATGGTCGTGTCACGGTCGTCTCACGACAAGGCCGAGGCTACAGGGCGTGTCCATGCGGCCATTACGCAGCGTCAGGTGTAGGGGAGTCATGCCGCGCCGGGAGCGGAGTCGGCCTGCGCGGCCTGCGCCGCGAACCGCGCCTTCGCCTCGTCGATCTTCCGGCCGTAGTGCACCGACGCCCACCACAGGGCCGCGAAGATCACCCCGAGGAAGAACATCGACGGCACCACGAAGCCCGCCGCGATCAGCGCGATCTGCAGCGCCCAGCCGAGCGCGATGCCGGCCGGCCGGGTCACCACGCCGCACAGCGCGACCGACAGGAACATCGCGATCCCGCACACCGTCCACACCGTGGACGTGGTCAGATCCGGGTCCTTCATGGCGACCAGACCGGCGAACCCGATCACGAAGAACTCGCCGAGCAACGTCGAGGAACAGAGCGTACGCACGAAAGTCAGCCCCTCCCGAGGAGCAGTCGGGCCTCACCTACGGTGATGACGGAACCGGTGACCAGCACACCGCCGCCCGCGAACTCGCCGTCCTCCTCGGCCAGCGTGATCGCCGCCTCCAGCGCGTCCGGCAGCCGCGGCTCGACCTGCACGCGCTCGTCGCCGAACACCTCGACGGCGATCGCGGCCAGCTCGTCCGCGTCCATCGCGCGATGACTGGAGTTCTGTGTGACGACGACCTCGGCGAACATCGGCTCGAAGGCTTCGAGCAGCCCGCGCACGTTCTTGTCGCCGCTGGCCCCCACCACCCCGATCAGCCGACTGAAGTCGAAGGCCTCGGCCACCGCCTCGGCGGTTGCGCGGGCGCCCGCCGGGTTGTGCGCCGCGTCCAGCACAACGGTCGGCGACCGTCTCACGACCTCCAGCCGCCCCGGCGAGGTGACGGACGCGAAGGCCTTGCGGACCGTGTCGATCGAGAGCGGATCGGGCCGCTGGGCGCCGACACCGAAGAACGCCTCTACGGCGGCGAGGGCGACGGCCGCGTTGTGCGCCTGGTACGGGCCGTGGAGGGGGAGGTAGATCTCCTCGTACTCTCCGCCGAGCCCGCGCAGGTTGATCAGCTGTCCGCCGACGGCGACGTTCCGGGACACGACCCCGAATTCGAGCCCTTCCCGGGCCACGGTCGCATCGACCTCGACGGCCTTCTTCAGCAGCACCTGCGCCGCGTCCACCGGCTGCTGCGCAAGGATCACGGTCGCGTCCTGCTTGACGATGCCGGCCTTCTCGGTGGCGATCTCACCGGTCGTCTCCCCGAGGCGGTCGGTGTGGTCGAGATCGATCGGGGTGACTACGGCGACATCCGCGTCGATGACGTTGGTGGCGTCCCAGGTGCCGCCCATCCCCACCTCCACGACGGCCACATCGACGGGCGCGTCCGCGAACGCGGCGTACGCCATCCCCGTCAGCACCTCGAAGAACGACAGCCTGAACTCCTGCTGCGCGTCCACCATTTCGACGTACGGCTTGATGTCGTCGTACGTCTCGATGAACCGCTCGGCGGAGATCGGGGCGCCGTCGAGGCTGATGCGCTCGGTGATCGACTGGACGTGGGGGGAGGTGTAGCGGCCGGTGCGGAGTTCGAAGGCGCCGAGGAGCGCCTCGATCATGCGGGCCGTGGAGGTCTTGCCGTTGGTCCCCGTGATGTGGATCGAGGGGTACGAGCGCTGGGGGTCCCCGAGGACGTCCATCAGCGCGGCGATACGGCTGACCGACGGCTCCAGCTTCGTCTCGCCCCAGCGGGTGGCGAGCTCTGCCTCCACCTCGCGGAGGGCGGCGTCCAGCTTGGGGTCTTCGGGGCGACCGGGTACGTCGGCCTGCGGCGCGCCGGTGCCCTGGGTGCGGAGGGTTCGGCTGCCGGCCTCGATGACCGCGAGGTCGGGGTCGCGGTCTGTCTCGGCCTCGATGATCTCGTCGAACGGGTCGCTGTCAGTCACAGGGCCAGTCTACGGAGGTCGGGGTGTTCTTTCGTCTGCGGGCCGGTGGGGGCTGGTCGCGCAGTTCCCCGCGCCCCTGGGTAAGCGAAGGCACCCGGAGCTACAAAGCTTCGGGTGCCTTCGCTGACGAACAGGCTCTTACGCCTCCGGCAAGCCGTCCAGCTGGGCCTTGATGCGCTCGATGTCCTCGTCGGCCTTGGTCAGGCGGCCTCGGATCTTGTCGATCACGTTGTCCGGGGCCTTGGCCAGGAACGCCTCGTTGCCGAGCTTGGCCGTTGCCTGGGCCTTCTCCTTCTCCGCGGCGGCCAAGTCCTTGGCCAGTCGCTTGCGCTCCGCCGCCACGTCGATCGTGCCGGAGAGGTCGAGGGCGACCGTGGCGCCGGCGACCGGGAGGGTGGCCGTCGCCGCGAAGGTGTCGCCCTCCGGCTGGAGGCGGAGGAGCTGGCGGATGGCGGCCTCGTGCGGGGCGAGGGCCGTGCCGGTCAGGGTGAGGCGGGCCGGGACGCGCTGGCCGGGCTGGAGGCCCTGGTCGGCGCGGAAGCGGCGGACCTCGGTGATGACCTGCTGGAGCGTCTCGATCTCGCGCTCGGCCGCCTCGTCACGGAAGCCCGAGTCCTTGGGCCAGTCCGCGACGACGATCGACTCGCCGCCCGTGAGGGTCGTCCAGAGCGTCTCCGTGACGAACGGGACGATCGGGTGCAGCAACTTCAGGGTGACGTCGAGGACTTCACCGAGAACGCGGCCGGAGACCTTCGCGGGCTCGCCGCCCGCCATGAACGTGGTCTTCGACAACTCGACGTACCAGTCGAAGACTTCGTCCCACGCGAAGTGGTAGAGCGCGTCGGAGAGCTTGGCGAACTGGAAGTCGTCGTAGAGCGCGTCGACTTGGGAGACCGTCTTGTTGAGACGGGAGAGGATCCAGCGGTCCGTCGCCGACAGCCGCTCGGCGGGCGGGAGTTCGCCCTCGATCGTCGCGCCGTTCATCAGCGCGAAGCGCGTCGCGTTCCAGATCTTGTTGGCGAAGTTCCGGGACGCCTGGACCCAGTCCTCGCCGATCGGGACGTCCGTACCGGGGTTGGCGCCGCGGGCCAGGGTGAAGCGGACGGCGTCGGAGCCGTACGCGTTCATCCAGTCCAGCGGATCGACCGCCGTGCCCGAGGACTTGGACATCTTCTTGCCGAACTGGTCGCGGACCAGACCCGTCAACGCGATGGTCTTGAAGGGGACTTCGCCGTCCATCGCGTACAGGCCGAACATCATCATCCGGGCGACCCAGAAGAAGATGATGTCGTGGCCGGTGAGCAGGACGTCCGTCGGATAGAACTTCTTGAGATCCGGGGTCTGTTCGGGCCAGCCGAGGGTCGAGAAGGGCCACAGGCCGGAGGAGAACCAGGTGTCCAGGACGTCGGAGTCCTGGGTCCAGCCCTCGCCGGTGGGCGGCTCGTCGTCGGGGCCGACGCAGACGACCTCGCCCTCCGGGCCGTACCAGACGGGAATGCGGTGGCCCCACCACAACTGCCGTGAGATGCACCAGTCGTGGAGGTTGTCGACCCAGTCGAAGTAGCGCTTCTCCATCTCCTGGGGGTGGATCTTGACGCGGCCGTCACGGACCGCGTCGCCGGCCGCCTTGGCGAGCGGGGCGACCTTGACCCACCACTGCATGGACAGTCGCGGCTCGATGGTCGTCTTGCAGCGCGAGCAGTGGCCGACGGAGTGGACGTAGGGCCGCTTCTCGGCGACGATCCGGCCGTCGGCGCGGAGCGCGGCGACGATCGCGGAACGGGCCTCGAAACGGTCCAGGCCCTCGAAGGGGCCGTGGACGGTGATGACACCGCGCTCGTCCATGACGGTCAGCGACTCCAGGTCGTGCCGCTGGCCGATGGCGAAGTCGTTCGGGTCGTGGGCCGGCGTCACCTTGACGGCGCCGGTGCCGAACTCGGGGTCGACGTGGGTGTCGGCGACGACCGGGATGGTGCGGTCGGTGAGCGGCAGCTTGATGCGCCGGCCGACGAGGTGCTTGTAGCGCTCGTCGTCGGGGTGGACGGCGACGGCGGTGTCGCCGAGCATCGTCTCGGCACGGGTCGTGGCGACGACGATGGTGTCGTCCCCCTCCCCGTACTTCATGGAGACCAACTCGCCGTCGTCGTCCTGGTACTCGACCTCGATGTCCGAGATCGCGGTGAGACAGCGCGGGCACCAGTTGATGATGCGCTCGGCGCGGTAGATCAACTCGTCGTCGTAGAGCCGCTTGAAGATGGTCTGGACGGCCTGGGAGAGGCCCTCGTCCATGGTGAAGCGCTCGCGGGTCCAGTCGACGCCGTCGCCGAGGCGGCGCATCTGGCCGAGGATCTTGCCGCCGTACTCGTCCTTCCACTGCCAGACGCGCTCGACGAACGCCTCACGGCCGAGGTCGTGGCGGGACTTGCCCTCCTTGCCCAGCTCGCGCTCGACGACGTTCTGGGTGGCGATCCCCGCGTGGTCCATGCCCGGCAGCCACAGGGACTCGAAGCCCTGCATGCGCTTACGACGGGTCAGCGCGTCCATCAGCGTGTGCTGGAAGGCGTGCCCGAGGTGCAGGCTGCCCGTGACGTTCGGCGGCGGGATGACGATCGTGTACGGCGGCTTCTCGCTCTTCGCGTCCGCCTCGAAGTAACCCCGCTCCACCCAGCGCTCGTACAGCGGCCCCTCTACGTCGGCCGGCGCGTACTGGGTCGGCAGTTCGGAGTCGGGCGCTGATGGCTGCTGCTGAGCGTTCTCGGTCACGGAGCCAGTTTAGGGGTGTCGCGGGGGTGTCCCGAAACGCGTTTGTTCTGTAACGGTGCGGCCCCCGATGCCGTGTGGTTCCTGTGACTGAGCCAGGATGTCGGGAACACATAAGTATCTGGAGGGGAACCCAGAATGAGCTACAACCAGCCGGGCCCGTACGACGGGCAGCCGCAGCAGCCCGGGCCGTACGGTCAGCCGGGTCCCTACGGTCCGCCTCCGCAGCAGGCGCCGCAGGGCGCCCCTCAGCCCGGCTACGGCTACCCCCAGCAACCGCCCGCCCAGCCCGGTTACGGCTACCCGCAGCAGCCCCCGCAGGGCGTCCCGCCGCAGCCGAACCCCTACGGGCAGCAGCCCTACGGTCAGCAACCGCCTTACGGGCAGCCGCCGTACGGCGTTCCGCAGCCCCCGGCGCCCGGTGGCGGGAAGAAGAAGACGGGGCTGATCATCGGCGCGGTGGCGGTCGTGGCCGCCGTCGCGGTCGGGGTGTACTTCGTGATCGGTGGCGGCGGCGGAAACAGCGGTGTCGCCGACGACGGGGCGCACAAGCTGACGGCTCCGGCGACGGTCCTCGACGGGACGTACAAGAAGTCCGGCAGCGCCGACTCCGAGGACTCGCTGACCAAGGACGACAAGGCCGACTTCGAGAAGTGGGGCGTGAAGAACCCGGTGGAGGTCGGCTCCGGCTACGAGAACGGCACGGGCCTGTCCCAGAAGTCCCTTTCCTTCGACGGTGTGTACGGCACGATCGACGACCCGGAGGCCGTCGTGGACGCCATGTTCGCCAAGGTCAAGACGGAGTCCGAGAAGGACAAGACCACCGAGGGCAAGATGATCGGCAGCCCGGAGAAGGTCACTCCCGCGGGCTTCTCCAACGGCATCATGAAGTGCCAGATCGCCGAGATCCAGAACACCGACACGTCGAGCACCGGTGCGGGCGCCGCGAAGACCATCAAGATGCCGATGTGCATCTGGGGCGACCACAGCACCGTCGCCGTCGTCAGCGCGTTCGGGATCGCCGAACTCGCCGCGGGCAACGGCGGCACCGTCGAGAGCACGGCGGCCCTCGCCGCGAAGCTCCGCAACGACGTCCGCGTCAAGGCCTGACACACCGCCCAACCACGAAGGGGCCCCGGTCAGTTGGACTGACCGGGGCCCCTTCACCGTAGAACGAGTTGTCGCTACGCCGTCTTCTGCTCGCCCGGGCCCCGGCCGCGCGCGTCGCGCGGGATGAGGGTCGGGTTGACGTTCGACAGGACGACGTCCGCGGTGATGACCACGCGGGCCACGTCCTTGCGGGACGGCACCTCGTACATGACGCCCTGGAGGACTTCCTCCATGATGGCGCGCAGGCCGCGCGCGCCGGTCTGGCGGAGGATGGCCTGGTCGGCGATGGCTTCGAGGGCCTCGCGCTCGAAGTCCAGCTCCACACCGTCGAGTTCGAAGAGGCGCTGGTACTGCTTCACCAGGGCGTTGCGCGGCTCGATGAGGATCTGGAGCAGGGCCTCGCGGTCCAGGTTGTGGACCGAGGTGATGACGGGGAGGCGCCCGATGAACTCGGGGATCATGCCGAACTTGACCAGGTCCTCGGGCATGACGTCCTCGAACTGGTCCTTGGACTGCAGCTCCCGCTTGGAGCGGATCGTCGCCCCGAAGCCGATGCCCTTGGCGCCGGCCCTGGACTCGATGAGCTTCTCCAGGCCCGCGAAGGCGCCGCCCACGATGAACAGGACGTTCGTCGTGTCGATCTGGATGAACTCCTGGTGGGGGTGTTTACGGCCACCCTGCGGCGGGACCGAGGCCGTCGTGCCCTCCAGGATCTTCAACAGGGCCTGCTGGACGCCCTCGCCGGAGACGTCACGGGTGATCGAGGGGTTCTCGCTCTTCCGCGCGACCTTGTCGATCTCATCGATGTAGATGATCCCGGTCTCGGCCTTCTTGACGTCGTAGTCCGCCGCCTGGATCAGCTTCAGCAGGATGTTCTCGACGTCCTCGCCGACGTAGCCCGCCTCCGTGAGCGCGGTCGCGTCGGCGATCGCGAACGGGACGTTCAGCATGCGGGCCAGGGTCTGTGCGAGGAGGGTCTTGCCCGAGCCCGTGGGGCCGAGCAGGAGGATGTTGGACTTCGCCAACTCGATGGCGTCCTCGCGGCTCTGGCCGCCGCCGTTCTCACCGGCCTGGACGCGCTTGTAGTGGTTGTACACCGCGACCGAGAGTGCCTTCTTCGCCGACTCCTGGCCGACGACGTACCCCTCAAGGAACTCGTAGATCTCGCGGGGCTTGGGGAGTTCCTCCCAGCGCACCTCGCTCGTCTCCGCGAGTTCTTCCTCGATGATCTCGTTGCAGAGGTCGATGCACTCGTCGCAGATGTACACACCGGGCCCTGCGATGAGCTTCTTGACCTGCTTCTGGCTCTTGCCGCAGAACGAGCACTTGAGCAGATCGCCGCCGTCACCGATGCGTGCCACGGTGTGCTTCCCCTTCGCCTGGGAGACGCCTAGGTCCAGCGGCTCCTGGTGCTGCCTTATGTCCGACGGTACCTTGCCGGGCCCCCCGTTCGGGCCCCCCTTGGCACGGTTCACTTCCACGTGGACCGTGCCGAGGGGTGGTGGACGATACAGGGTCCGCGTCAGCGGACGTCGGCGTTGTTCATCTTCCGGGTGGAGATGATCTGGTCGATCAGGCCGTACGCCAGGGCGTCCTCGGCCGTGAGGATCTTGTCGCGCTCGATGTCCTCGCGGATCTTTTCGAGCGGCGTGGTCGAGTGCTTGGCCAGCATGTCCTCCAGCTGGGCACGCATGCGGAGGATCTCGTTGGCCGCGATCTCCAGGTCGGAGACCTGGCCCCGGCCCGTCTCGCTGTAGGGCTGGTGGATCAGCACGCGCGCGTTCGGCAGCGCCATGCGCTTGCCCGGCGTACCGGCGGCCAGCAGGACGGCGGCGGCGGACGCGGCCTGGCCCATGCAGACGGTCTGGACGTCCGGCTTCACGAACTGCATCGTGTCGTAGATCGCGGTCAGCGCCGTGAAGGAGCCGCCGGGGCTGTTGATGTAGATCGAGATGTCGCGGTCGGGGTCCATCGACTCCAGGCACAGCAGCTGCGCCATGACGTCGTTGGCGGACGCGTCGTCGATCTGGACACCGAGGAAGATCACGCGCTCCTCGAAGAGCTTCGCGTACGGGTCGTACTCACGGACGCCCTGCGAGGTGCGCTCCACGAAGCGCGGGATCACGTAACGGGACTCGGCGGCGGGCGCCGTGTATTCGGCGCGTGCGTGGTCGTACAGGCCGTTGCCGGGGAAGTTGTTCACTGTCTCTCTCCTGGGGGCTGTGGCGGTCGGCTGGGGGCTGTCCTGGGGCCTCAGGCCCCGGTGCCGCCGCCGCCCGGCATACCTGCGGCCGTGGGCATGATGTCGTCGATGAGGCCGTACTCCTTGGCCTCGATCGGGTCGAACCAGCGGTCGCGGTCCGAGTCCTTGGTGACCTGCTCCACCGTCTGGCCGGTGTGGAAGGAGGTCAGCTCCGCCATCCGCTTCTTGGTGTGCAGCAGCCGCTCGGCGTGGATCTTGATGTCCGACGCGGAACCGGCGAGGCCGGCGGAGGGCTGGTGGATCAGGATCTCGGCGTTCGGCAGCGCGAAGCGCTTGCCGGGGGTGCCGGCGCTGAGCAGGAACTGGCCCATCGAGGCCGCCATGCCCATGGCGATGGTCACCACGTCGTTCTTGATGTACTGCATGGTGTCGTAGATCGCCATGCCCGCCGTGATCGAACCACCGGGGCTGTTGATGTACAGAAAGATGTCCTTCTCCGGGTCGGAGGCAAGGAGGAGGAGCTGTGCGGTGATCTTGTTCGCGATGTCGTCGTCGACCGCCTGGCCGAGGAAGATGATCCGCTCACCGAGCAGTCGGTTGTAGACCTGGTCGCCGAGGCCACCGAAAGAGGGCTCGCCGGCGGCTGTAGGCATCAGATTCGTCACGTATCCACCTGCTCGTCTTTACGACGGCGCCGGGCCGTCTCACGTGTACTGCCGGGGGCAACGGGGACTCCCCTGCCCTCGTATTCATGGACCCTAACGCGCGGGTCCCTTCGGAGAATCCCGCAAAGGGAACTGTTCGCTGTCAGCGCATGTACCGCGCTGGTGAGACCCCGGGTAAGGGCAGGGGCCCCGGGGTGCGATGTCCCCGGGGCCCCTGTGTGCCTTTGCGTGCCGTGCTTACGCCTCGGCGGACTCCTCGGCGGCGGCCTCGACGGTCTCGATGGCCGTCTCCGTCTCGTCCTCGTCGTCCAGGTCGACGATCTCGCCGTTGGTGTCCTTCACGGTGGCGGCCTCGACCACGACGGCCAGGGCCTTGCCGCGGGCCACCTCGCCGACCAGGAGCGGAACCTGGCCGCCCTCGACGACCGCCTGGGCGAACTGGTCGGGGGACATGCCGGAGGAGGCCGCGCGCCGCATGAGGTGCTCGGTGAGCTCCTCCTGGTTGACGTTCAGCTTCTCCTTGTTGACGAGCTCGTCGAGGACGAACTGCGTCTTGATGCCCTTGACCGCGGCTTCCTTGGTCTCGGCGTCGAACTCCTCGGCCGTCTTGCCCTGGATCTCCAGGTACTTCTCCAGGTCGAGGCCCATCTGACCGAGCTGGTGGTGCTCCAGGTTGTGCTTGCGGGTGTTGATCTCGTCCTCAAGAAGCTTCTCGGGGACGGGCACCTCGACGAGCTCCAGCAGCTTGTCCAGGACGCGCTCCTGGGCCTGCGTGGCCTGGTCGTACTGCTTCATGTTCTCAAGGCGCTTGCGGCTGTCGGCGCGCAGCTCCTCCAGAGTGTCGAACTCGGAGGCGAGCTGGGCGAACTCGTCGTCCAGCGCGGGCAGTTCGCGGGCGGCGACCTGGCTGACCTTGACGGTGACCTGGGCCTCCTGGCCGGCCGCGGAGCCGCCCTTGAGCTCGGAGGCGAAGGTGGCCTCGCCACCGGCCTCCAGGCCGGTCACGGCCTCGTCGATGCCTTCGAGGAGTTCGCCGGAGCCGATGGTGTACGAGACGCCCTCGGCGACACCGTCCTCCAGGACCTCGCCGTCGACCTTGGCCTCCAGGTCGAGGGTGACGACGTCACCGTCGACGGCGGCGCGCTCGACCGGGGAGGTCGAGGCGAAGCGCTCACGGAGCTGCTCGACGGACTTGTCGATGTCCTCTTCGCTGACCTCTACGGCGTCGACCTCGACCTCGATGCCCGAGTAGTCCGGGATCTCGATGGTCGGGCGGATGTCGACCTCGGCGGTGAAGTTCAGCGTCTCGCCGTCCTTCAGCTCCGTGATGTCGACCTCGGGCTGGCCGAGCGGGTTGAGCTCCGCCTCGTTGACCGCCTCGGTGTAGAACTTCGGGAGCGCGTCGTTGACCGCCTCCTCCAGCACCGCACCGCGGCCGAACCGCTGGTCGATGACGCGCGCCGGGATCTTGCCCTTCCGGAAGCCCTTCACCGTGACCTGCTGGTTGATCTTCTTGTACGCCGCGTCGAGGCTGTCCTTGAGCTCCTCGAAGGGCACCTCGATGCTGAGCCGAACCCGGGTCGGGTTCAGGGTCTCCACGGCGCTCTTCACGGTTCGGTCTCCTTGGGGGCTGACTTCTTGGGTTGCGGACCCAGACAGGTCCGGCGGTTTCTGGTCGCCCGGAGGACTTCAGAGTGTGAGAGACACACGGGCGCGCAGCTTGCATAGTAGCCGCAGCGGCTGGACGCCCCAAAAGGCGATCGCGCGAGGTACTGGTGTGGTACCGGTCCCGGAGGTCCGGCACGTGGTCGGGGTGGCGGGATTTGAACCCACGGCCTTCCGCTCCCAAAGCGGACGCGCTACCAAGCTGCGCCACACCCCGTCTGGTGCGACACGTAGGGTACATGGCCGCAGGCAGTGGAGCCGCCGCATTTCACGAGCGCGGGGTGCGGGGCGAGCCGAAGGGCGGGGCACGGAAAAGGCGGTGTGCGCCGAGGGCACCCGACCCGCTACGATGCTTTCTGTGCCGCGGTCGTCTGACCTGCGGCGCGTCATGTGCGGGCGTAGCTCAATGGTAGAGCACTAGTCTTCCAAACTAGCTACGCGGGTTCGATTCCCGTCGCCCGCTCCATGCATCTCAGGGCCAGGTCGGAGGGTTGTTCCTCTCACCTGGCCCTGAGTCGTTCCCGGGGTTCGGTCCCCGGGGAACGGCTCAGAAGTTGATCTGGTTGATCGTCTCGGCTATCGAGTTCAGGAACCGGTTGATGGACGGTGCCATGCCGGTCGAGGCGAGGAAGAAGCCGAAGAGGATGGCGACTATGGCTGGGCCCGCCTTGATCGATCCCCCTCGGATCAACACCACCAGGATGATCGCCAACAGCAGCACCACAGACAGTGAAATGGCCACAACTGATCACACCCTCGGTCGGTCCGCTCTCCCGGCCCGGGGACGCGACCCCGCGCACCCCGCCAGAACCATCGTGCCACCAACCCGGCCCACCTATGCGGCGGGTGACGCATCGTTGGTCGCAAAGGTTCGGAAGAGAAGCGTTCGCCGCCAGTTCGAATTATTGGCAGCAGCACACGAACAGGCGTTCCCGACATGGCTTTTTGCGGTTTTTGTTCGGGATGAATCATGACATCTGAGAAACTTTTCGGACGCGCGTCCGATGGTTTCACTGATTCCCACGGGCAACGCTAGGGTGCCTCAGATGTTCCACGCTCCCACGCCCTCCGGCCAGAACGAACAGAGCAAAAAGAACGAACAGACCGAACAGACCGAACGGCGCGAACAGGCCAGACCCCGCGACCCGTTCTTCGACAACGCGAAGTACCTGGCGATCCTGCTGGTCGCCATCGGGCACTCCTGGGAGCCCCTCAAGGGCGACAACAGGGTGCTTCAGGGCCTGTACATGGTCGTGTACAGCTTCCACATGCCGGCCTTCATCATCATCTCCGGCTACTTCTCCCGGAGTTTCGACCTCCGCCCCGACCGCCTGAAGCGGCTCATCACCGGCGTCGCGGTGCCGTACGTCGTCTTCGAGATCGCCTACTCGCTCTTCAGCCGGTACGCGAACGACGACCCGCACCAGAAGATCACCCTCCTCGACCCGCTGTATCTCACCTGGTTCCTCTGCGCGTTGTTCATCTGGCGGCTGACCACCCCGATCTGGAAACTGGTCCGCCACCCGCTGCCGTTCGCGCTCGGCATCGCCATGCTCGCCTCCTGCACCCCGGACATGACCGACGACTTCGATCTGCAGCGGCTGGCGCAGTTCCTGCCGTACTTCGTGCTCGGTCTGGTGCTCAGGCCCGAGCACTTCCAGTGGGTGCGCCGGCGTGCGGTGCGCGTGCTGTCGGTGCCGGTGTTCGCCGGTGCCGTGCTGTTCGGCTGGTGGGCGGTGCCGCGGATGAACGCCGGCTGGTTCTACCACCACGACTCCGCGCAGGAGTTCGGCGCGCCCTGGTGGGCGGGGCCGGTGATGATGCTCCTGATGTTCGGCTGCTCGCTGCTGCTGACGGCCGGCTTCTACTCCTGGGTGCCGAGCCGGACGACATGGTTCACGACGCTCGGCGCGGGCACGCTCTACGGCTACCTGCTGCACGGCTTCCTGATCAAGGGCGCCGGTTACGCGGGCCTGTTCCACCACACCTGGCTGCACCGGCCGTACGGTGTGCTCCTCGTGAGCGCCCTCGCGGCCACCGCCGTCACCCTGCTGTGCACCCCGCCCGTACGACGGGTGTTCCGCTTCGCGGTCGAGCCGCGCATGGAGTGGGCGTTCCGGCGCGACGCGGCCGAACTGGCCCGGGATCGCACGCAGTTCGCGCAGCCTGTCGTGCGCGAGAAGGTCAACGCCTAGTCGGAGACGCCCAGTCCGAGAAGTGCGCGCATCCGTGCGTACTTCTCGGTCAGTCGTGCGCGGGTCGGCTCGTCGAGGACGGCGAGGCGGGCCGGGTCCGCGTTGTGGGCCAGGTCCGCTTTCTTGACGAGGAGCGCGCCGGGGGTCGCCAGCACGCGCCCGGCGTACGCCTCCGGGGTCTCCCCCGCCCGCTTGGTGACCGCGAGCACGATGTCCTTCGTACGACGGCTCAACTCGGCCTCGCGCAGCCACCGTTCGGTGAGCGCGTCGTCCTCCACGGAGTCGTGCAGCCAGGCCGCCGCGATCTGTTCCGCGTCCCCGCCCCGCACCCGCACGCCCTCGGCCACGGCCCTGAGGTGCTCGGCGTAGGGGCGGCCCGCCTTGTCGGTCTGGCCCTCGTGCGCGGCGCGGGCGAGGGCCTCCACCTCGGCGAGGGTCAGCGGCTCGCTCACCGGGACAGCCCCTGTGCGGACGCCGAGGCCGACGCCGTAGGACCCTCGCGGCAGACCAGCAGCAGGGCACGGTCGTCGTTGACGTCCTTGGCGACCGCCTCGATGAGGTGCCAGGCGGCGCCGTGGAAGCCGCCGGCGACATAGCGGTCGGCCTCGCCGGTGAGGCGGTCGATGCCCTCGACGATGTCCCGGTCGGAGGTCTCGACCAGGCCGTCCGTGAACAGCATCAGCACGTCCCCGGGGCGCAGCGAGCCCTTCACCGGGTCGAACTGGGCGCCGTCGTAGACCCCCAGCAGTGGTCCTTCCGCCGCCTTCTCCTCCCAGCGGCCGCTGCCCGCGCTGAGCTGGAGGCCCGGCGGGTGACCCGCGGAGAAGAGTTCGTAGTCGCCGGAGTCGAGGTCCAGGACGAGGTGGATCGAGGTCGCGAAGCCCTCGTCCCAGTCCTGGCGGAGGAGATAGCCGTTGGCGGCGGGCAGGAAGGCGTGCGGGGGCAGCGAGCCGAGCAGGCCGCCGAAGGCGCCGGAGAGGAGCAGGGCGCGGGAGCCGGCGTCCATGCCCTTGCCGGAGACGTCCGTGAGGACGACCTCCATGGTCCGACCACCGTTCGTACGGGCCGCGACGACGAAGTCCCCCGAGAAGGACTGACCGCCCGCCGGGCGCAGCGCCATCTCCCGGTGCCAGCCCTGCGGCAGTTGCGGCAGCTTGCTCTGCACCCGGATGCGTTCGCGCAGGTCGAAGAGCATGGTGCCGCCGCGCCGCCAGGGCACGCCGACGCGGCTGCGGAACTGGGCGATCAGCAGCCCGAAGAAGCCGCACGCGGCCACCACGAGCACCACGCCGGGGGTCACGCTCGCCGGGCCCTCGGTGTACGGGCCGAGCTTCACCGACTCCACGATCAGACCGGTGGCCGCCGCCGCGTACAGGCCGAGCAGGCTCGCGGGGCGCAGCAGCAGGCCGCCCGCGACGATCGGCAGGACCAGCGCGGCCGGTGAGAACCACACCGCGTTGGCGAGGGTCATGGCCGCGATCACCGGGATCGTGATCAGCAGTCCGGCCAGCGCGACCCAGTCCGAGCCGTCCCCGCGGAAGTAGTCGACAGCACTTCTGCGCAGGCCGGTGCGGACCCGGTGAACCAGCTTCCTCAACCGGGCCATGAACGTGTCGGCCTCCGCGCGCCGCTCTCGTCCTGCTGCCATTAGTTCGGGACCCTATCCATCCGACCAGCCGCTTGGCACGGGAGGTCCCACTTGTCCCCCCTGCGAGGTTCAACTTCACAGTGAACTTCACCAGAAGCCTCTGTGCGGCCACCCGGCGGAAATTCCCTGGCTCGCCCCGCGATGCGCTGATAGGCATGGTCCATGGGGACAGATGCGAGAGACACGCGGGCCGACCGGACCGAGCTGCGGGTGCTGCGGCGGGACGAGTGGAACACCTGGTACGACACCCTGATCACCGCGTTCGGTGGGACTCCGGAGGCGCCCGAGGAGCGTGAGCTGTGGGACGGGCTCACCGAGGTCGACCGCTCCCTCGGCATCTGGGACGGCGACGCGTGCGTGGGGACCGCGGGCGCCTTCAGCTTCCGGATCACGGTTCCCGGCGGCGCCTCCGTGCCGGTCGCGGGCGTCACGATGGTCAGCGTGGCCGCCACCCACCGGCGCCGCGGCCTCCTGACGTCCATGATGCGGCGGCAGTTGGACGACGTACGGTCCTGGGGCGAGCCGCTGGCCGTGCTGACGGCCTCCGAGCCCGAGATCTACGGCCGGTTCGGGTACGGCATCGCCACGCTGCGCGGGAGTGCCGAGATCGACACCGCCCGGGTACGGCTGACGGTGCCGCCGGGCACGGACGACGTACGGCTGCGCTACGCCGAACCCGGCGCCGTACGCGAACAGTGCGAGGCGGTGTACGCGCGGCAGGTGGCCGGGCGGCCCGGGATGCTCGCGCGGCGGCCCGGGTGGGAGAACCTGCCGCTGCTGGACCCGGAGAGCGAGCGGCAGGGCGCGTCACCGCTGCAGTGCGTGGTCGCCGAGCGCGAGGGTGAAGTCGTGGGCTACACGCGGTACTTCGTCAAGTCCGATTGGGACGCCGCCGGGCCGAAGGGCGAGATCCGGCTGCGCGATCTGGAGGCGCTGGACCCGGCGGCGTACGCGGCCCTGTGGCGGTTCCTCTTCGGCGTCGACCTGACGTCGAAGCTGTCGCTGCGCAGTCGTCCCGTCGACGACTCCTGGCAGCATCTCGTCTCCGACCTGCACCGGTGCGGCCTGCGGCAGGCGGACTCGCTGCACGTACGGCTGGTGGAGCTGGGGGCCGCACTGGAGGCGCGCACGTATCAGACGCCCGTGGACGTCGTGTTCGAGGTCGAGGACGTCTTCTGCCCCTGGAACGAGGGGCGTTGGCGGCTCACCGGCGACGCGAAGGGCGCGTCCTGCAAGCGGACCGAGGAACCGGCCGATCTCGCCCTGTCCGTACGGGAGTTGGGGTCCGCGTATCTCGGCGGGTTCTCCCTCGCGTCGCTCGCGGGGGCCGGCCGGGTGCGGGAGCTGCGGGCGGGTGCGCTCGCGGAGGCGTCACTGGCGTTCGGGTCGGCGGTCGCGCCCTGGCTGCCGCACGGGTTCTAGAACCGCCTTACCGCTTCTGGCAGTTGGGGCACCAGAAGAGGTTGCGGGCGGCGAGGTCGGCGGTGCGGATCTCGCCGCCGCAGATGTGGCAGGGCAGGTTGGCGCGGCGGTAGACGTAGACCTCGCCGCCGTGGTCGTCGACGCGCGGCGGGCGGCCCATCGCCTCGGGGGTGTGTTCGGGGCGGACGGTGTCGATGCGGTTGTTGCGGACGCCCTCGCGCATCAGATCGACGAGGTCGGCCCAGATCGCGTCCCACTCGGCGGGGGTGATGTCCTTGCCCGCGCGGTACGGGTCGATGCCGTGCCGGAAGAGGACCTCGGCGCGGTAGACGTTGCCGACGCCGGCGATGACCTTCTGGTCCATGAGCAGGGCCGCGACGGTCGTACGGCTGCGGGCGACACGTCGGTACGCCGCGCTCGGGTCGGTGTCCGCCGGCGGGCGCAGGGGGTCGGGGCCGAGGCGGTCGTGTATCGCCCGCTTCTCGGTGTCCGTGATCAGGGCGCAGGTGGTGGGGCCGCGGAGATCGACGTACGACGTGTCGTTGGCGAGGCGCAGGCGGACGGTGTCCGTGGGCGGGGGCGCGGGGGCGTCGCCGAAGTTCACCTTGCCGAACAGCCCCAGGTGGATGTGGATCCAGTCGGCGTCCCGGAAACCGAGGAACAGGTGCTTGCCGTGGGCTTCGGTGCGGGTGAGTTCCGTACGGTCGAGCAGCGCGGCGGAGTCTGCGAACTTGCCCTGGGGACTCGTCACTTGTGCGGGTCGGCCACCGAACCGACTGCCGTAGTCCAGCGCAAGCCGATGAATCGTGTGCCCCTCTGGCACTACCGCAATTCCTTTCCCACCCGCCCACCCGCCTCGGTCACTCGACGGGTGGGCCTCGAAAAACCTGCTACTGCTGCGGGTGGTGCGCCGGGATCTCCGGCAGCTCACCCGTCGTCTCGTACGTCGTCAGCATGTCGATGCGACGAATGTGCCGCGGGTCCTCGGAGAACGGCGTCGACACGAACGTCTCCACGAACTTCGTCGCCTCGTCCCGCGAGTGCATCCGCGCACCGACCGCGACGACGTTCGCGTTGTTGTGCTGCCGGCCGAGCGACGCGGTCTCCTCGCTCCAGGCGAGGGCCGCCCGCACGCCCTTGACCTTGTTCGCCGCGATCTGCTCGCCGTTGCCGGAGCCGCCGATCACGATGCCGAGGGCCTCGGGGTCGGCGGCCGTGCGCTCGGCGGCGCGGAGGCAGAAGGGCGGGTAGTCGTCCTGTGCGTCGAAGATGTGCGGTCCGCAGTCGACGGGCTCATGACCCGCCTCCTTCAGCCACTCGACGAGGTGGTTCTTGAGTTCGAAGCCCGCATGGTCGGAGCCGAGATACACGCGCATGGGTCGAGTGTGACATGCCTGTTTCCGGGAAGCAGCTCCGGGGCCCGGCCCGGTTAAAACCGGGAAACACCTCGGAACCTCAAGGAAACCTCAAGTAACGATCAGGAATCAAAGGTTCACTAATTACTTTGCCTCCGATTCACTGGACCATCTTGCAAACGGCGCAAAGGAATTCCCCCCATGACTGCCCCCAAGACTGATGGTTCCGGCCTCCAGGCGGGCCTCAAGAACCGGCATCTGTCGATGATCGCGATCGGTGGCGTCATCGGCGCCGGTCTGTTCGTCGGGTCCAGCTCCGGCATCGCGACCGCGGGCCCCGGCATCCTGCTCTCCTACGCTCTCGTCGGCACGCTCGTGGTGCTGGTGATGCGCATGCTCGGTGAGATGTCGGCCGCGAACCCCACGTCCGGCTCGTTCTCCGCGCACGCCGACCGCGCGCTCGGCCGCTGGGCCGGCTTCTCGATCGGCTGGCTGTACTGGTTCTTCTGGGTCGTCGTACTCGCCGTCGAGGCGACCGCCGGCGCCAAGATCCTCGAAGGGTGGATCCCCGCCGTACCGCAGTGGGGCTGGGCCCTGATCGTGATGGTGGTGCTGACCGCGACGAACCTCGTATCGGTGGGCTCCTACGGCGAGTTCGAGTTCTGGTTCGCCGGGATCAAGGTCGTGGCGATCGGCGCGTTCATCGTCGTCGGCGCGCTCGCGGTCTTCGGCGTACTGCCCGGCGCCCACACCGACAAGGCGGGCCTCGGCAACCTCACCGACCACGGCGGCTTCCTGCCGAACGGCCCCGGCGCGATCCTCACCGGCGTCCTGCTCGTCGTCTTCTCCTTCATGGGCAGCGAGATCGCCACCCTGGCCGCCGGCGAGTCCGAGGACCCGCAGCGCGCGGTCACCAAGTCGACCAACAGCATCATCTGGCGCATCGGCGTCTTCTATCTCGGCTCGATCCTCGTCGTCGTCTGTCTGCTCCCCTGGAACGACCCGTCGATCAAGGAGCAGGGCTCCTACGTCGCCGCCCTCGACTCCCTCGGTATCGCGCACGCGGGCCAGATCATGAACTTCATCGTGCTGACCTCGGTGCTGTCCTGCCTCAACTCCGGCCTCTACACGGCCTCCCGCATGGCGTTCTCGCTCGGCGGCCGTGGCGACGCGCCGGCCGCGTTCGCCCGGACGACCTCCCGCGGCGTACCGATGGCGGCGATCGTCGCGTCGGTCGTCTTCGGGTTCGTCGCCGTCTTCTTCAACTACGCCTTCCCGGACACCGTGTTCCTCTTCCTGGTCAACTCCTCCGGCGCGGTCGCCCTGTTCGTGTGGCTGGTGATCTGCGCGTCCCAGCTCCGTATGCGCCGGATCATCGAGCGCGAGTCGCCGGAGAAGCTCGTCGTACGGATGTGGCTGTACCCGTATCTGACCTGGGCGACGATCGCCCTGATCGTGTTCGTCCTCGGCTACATGCTCACCGACACCAAGGGCGAGAGCAGCGGCCGTACGACCGTCCTGCTGTCGCTGCTGGTCGCGCTGGCCGTGGTGGCGGTCTCGGTGATCAAGGAGCGGGTGCGGGGCGAGCGGGCAGTCTCGGTCGCCGACACGGACACGGACAAGGTGTCCGTGGGATAAGGGAGTTCACAGCACGACGAAGCTGTTCTTGACCCTGTCGTAGGTCTTCAGGGCCTGCGTTTCCACGTCCGGCCGGTACCAGGTGTTGATCTGGTACGACTTCCCGTCCGCGTCGAAGCCGAGCAGCCGGGCGTGCCAGGGGACGCCCTTGAGGGTGAACGTGTACTCCCAGACCACCGCCGGGTACCCGCGGAACGTCGTACTGACGAGGCGGATCTTCCGGTAGTCCTGCCCCTGGTGGGCGTTCCGCTCCGAGGCCTCCCAGGTCTGCATGAGGTCACCTCGGGCGAGGGAGGACTTGCCCACCAGCTCCTGGCCGCCGTCCGGGGACGTGTAGTGGACCTCGGCCCCCGTCTTCAGATCCCGCCGCCAGCCGGCGGGCGTCGCCCACGCGAACCCGCCGGCCTCCTGGTGCGTACCCGGGGGCAGGCTCGGGGGGCGGGAGGTGCCTTCGACGGTGGGAGAGGGAGAGGCGGAGGGGGAGGGGGAGGGGGAGGTGGAGGCGGACGAGGAAGCGGACGGTGTCGACGACGCGGTGGTCGACCCCGCCGATGCCTTCGACGCCGGACCCGCTGCCGTGTCGTCGGAGGAGCCGTTCCCGTTCACGAGGATCGCCGCGACCACCGCGCCCACCACGGCCACGGCCACGGCGGCGATCAGTCCGATACGGCGGTGGGTGCGGGAGTGGGGGCGGGTGGTGACCGGCTGCGCGGGGCCGGGCAGCCGGGCGGGGTGGGGGCCCAGATCCGGGCGGGGGCTGCGGGCGGGTCGCGGTGGTGCCGGGCGTTCCAGGCGTTCGGGGCGTGCAAGGGAGACGCCGGCCGCCGCCGGACGCTGGGTCGGTATCGGGTCCTCGACGGGCGTGACGGGATCGGGGTGGGGTTCGGGGTGGGGGTGGGGTTCGGGATCCGGATCCGGATCCGGATCCGGATCCGGATCCGGATCCGGATCCGGATCCGGATCCGGATCGTGCACTCGGGGATCGCGTGCCGCCCTGACCACCAACGGCTCCAGGAAGACCGGAGTGGGTGACTCCTCGTAGGCCTCGGGCGGCCTCTCCACCAACTCCGTTTCCACCGAACCCAGTTCCTCGGCCTCCGTCGGGAACGCGACCGACCTCAACGCCTCCCCCACCTCCTCCAACCCCGGCCGGACCGACGGCTCCTTCTCCAGCAGTGCGGCCAGCACCTCCCGCAACGGGCCCGCCGTGGGCGGGAGTTCGGGCTCCTCGTAGAGCACCGCGTGCAGGGTCGCGAGGGTGGTGTCGCGGGAGAACGGGGAGCGGCCGCCGAGGGCCGCGCAGAGAGTCGCGCCCAGTGACCAGACGTCCGAGGGCGGTCCCTGCGGGCGGCCCGAGATCCGCTCGGGTGCCATGTAGTCGGGCGAGCCGACGAGCATGCCGACCATGGTGAGCGCCTTGGCGTCCTGGATCGCGGCGATACCGAAGTCGGTGAGCACGACGCGTTGCGCACGGCTCTCGACCAGTACGTTGCCGGGTTTGATGTCCCGGTGCAGGACGCCTCCCGCGTGTACCTGCCGTAGCGCCGCCACCAGTCCCAGCCCGATGCGGGCGGCCTCGCGCGGGCCGATCGGGCCGTCCTCCGCCATGATCCGCTCCAGCGAGCGGCCGGCCACCAACTCCATGACGATCCACAGGCGTTCGCCCTCGTCCACGACGTCGTAGACCCGTACGACGTTGGGATGGTCGATCCGGGCGGTGGCCCTGGCCTCGCGCAGGGTGCGTTCGCGGCGGGTGCGGGTGTCCTCCGGGTCGAGGCCGTCGATGCGCATCTCCTTGACCGCGACCTGCCGGTCGAGCATTTCGTCGGCGGCCCGCCACACCCGCCCCATTCCCCCCTGCCCGATGCTTTCGACCAGTCGATAACGTCCGGTCACCAATAGCCCCGGAGTTCCGCCGTTCCTCAAATTTCCCGTATTCCCCGTATTCCCCGGCAATCCGCTGCACCCCCACAATGGTCACACTTCATGCCGTACCAGCATAGTGCGGAGAAATCTTGTGGTACCTCTTCAAGTACTGCGAATTCAGGCGCAGTCCCAGGGGGACACAGGGGAACGCAAGGGGGACGAACATGAGTTCTCGTCGCGCGACGACCATCGCGACGGCCATCACAGGATCGCTGCTCACGGCATCTTTCTCGGCGGTGATGATCCTTTCCTTCGCCGCCACGGCGGACGACCAGGGACCGGGAAGCAGCAAAGGCGGAAAGGCGATGGACGCGGCACCGGCGGGTGTGAAACTGACCACGCTCCTGCCGGAGAGGATTTCTGTCGACAACAGTTCGAAAAAGACGGCGATCACCGCCACGGTGAAGAACGAGGGGACCAAGGGGAGCGGCGAGCTCAATCTCCTGGTCGTCGGTTTCGACGGCCTCAAGGTCAATGGCGTGCAGGGGTGTTCGGCGGTCGCCGAGAAGGATCTGCCGCCCGGTTCGAACAGCGGATTCACCTGCCCCGTCGGCACGCTCGCCGCGGGGAAGTCGAAGTCGTACGCCGTCGACGCGACGTACGACCTGGGCAAGGCCGGGAAGATCTGTCTGCCGGTGATGTCCGCCGACGGCAAGAAGACGTTCTGGCAGCAGGGCCCGGTCCCGTTCGGTACGACGAACCCGTCGCCGAACGCTCCGGCCACCCCGTTGCTGCTCGGCACCGACAACAAGCCGGTGGCGCCGGGCGGCGACACCCTGCCCAAGACCGGCGTCGGCAGTGACGTGCTGCCGCTGGGCGCGGCCGGTGCGGCACTGATCGCGGCGGGGGCGGCGGGCCTGTACTGGTCGCAGCGACCGCCGAGGCGGCAGATCCAGCGGGGCTGAGCAGAGCCCGGACAAGGGAGGGCCGGGTCGCGGGAGCACCCAGCCCTTCCTGTTGGTCCCGCTCGCGCCGGAAAGCCTGACGGCACATGTCGGGTCATGGAGCCAGCATGACCGCATGAGCCAGCCCACACAGCCCCTCACCCTCCACCCCACCGACCCCGGCTACGACGACGAACTCGCCGGTTTCCAGACCGGGTTCGCCCAGCGCCCCGCCGTGGTCTTCGGCGCGGCCTCGGCCGACGACGTGATCGCCGCCGTGCGGTACGCGGCCGGCGCGGGGCTGCCGGTCGGGGTGCAGGTCACCGGGCACGGGCTGCCGGGTGGTTCCGAGGGCGGGGTGCTGATCACCACGCGACGGATGGACGGGGTGCGGGTCGATGCGGAAACGCGGACCGTGCGTGTCCAGGCGGGCGTGCGGTGGGGACAGGTCGTCGCGGCCGGCGAGCCGTACGGGCTGGCGCCGTTGAACGGGTCGTCGCCGGGCGTGGGTGCCGTGTCGTACACGCTGAGCGGTGGACTCGGCATCCTGGCAAGGGAGTTCGGGTACGCGGCCGACCATGTGCGCTCGCTCGACGTCGTCACCGCCGACGGCCGACTCCGGCGGGTGACCCGAGAGTCGGAGCCCGAGCTGTACTGGGCGCTGCTCGGTGCCGGGCATTCCTTCGGTGTCGTCACGGAGTTGGAGATCGGTCTCGTCCCCGTCCGGACGCTCTACGGCGGTTCGCTCGCGTTCGACGGGCGGGAGGTGGATCCCACGGCCCTGTTGCGGGCGTACGAGGAGTGGACGCGGACCGTGCCGGACGGGCTGACCTCGTCCTTCGCCGCCGTACCGTATCCGGACATCCCGGCGCTGCCGCCACACCTGCGCGGACGGTACGTCCTCTCCGTGCGGGTCGCGTACACGGGCACCGACGGCGATCAACTCGTCGCCCCGTTGCGGGAGTCGGGGCCGCTGCTCGCGGACTCGTTGCGGGAGATGCCGTACGCCGAGAGTCACACGATCCACAGTGATCCGCCGGACCCGCACGCGTACTTCGGCGACAGCGCGGTGCTGAGTGAGCTGGAGGTCGCGCGGGTGGGTGAGGTGCTGGCCCTCGTCGGGCCGGACGCGCCCGGCATGTGTGTCGTCCAGGTCAATCATCTCGGCGGGGCCCTCGCGAAGTCCGCGCCGAACTCGGTGCCGTACCGCGAAGGGCGTTTCCTGGTACGGCTGTTGGCGGTCGGTGACCGGGCGACCGCCCGTGCCCGGCTCGATCCGGCCTTCGCGCTGCTCGCGCCCGTGACGCTCGGCCGGGCGCTCACCTTCGCGTTCGGGGCCGGGGATCGGACCGAGGGGCTGTACGACACGGAGACGCGGAAGAGGCTCGCCGCGTTGAAGTCGGAGTACGACCCGGCGAACCTCTTCCGGAGGAACTACGGCCCTACCGCTGCTTGTTGACGAAGTTCCACGCGGTCGGGATGGCGCCCAGCGGCAAGGGCGCACTGAGGGCGTCGGCGTCCTCCGCTGCCTTGCAGTCGGACGCACACCGGACCCCGCTCTCCGGCGCTGATCAGACGCCGATGCTTTCCTGCGACCTGCTCCGCCGGACAGGCCCTACCGCTGCTTGTTGACGAACTTCCACGCGGTCGGAGTCGCGCCCATCGCCAGGGCCGCCTTCAGGGCGTCGCCGAGGAGGAAGGGGGTGAGGCCGGCGGCGATCGCGGCGCTCGTCGACAGGTCGAGGCTGACCGCGAGGTACGGGACGCCGACGGCGTAGATGATCGCCTCGCCCAGGATCATCGTGCCCGCCATGCGCAGGACCGAGCGGTCGGCGCCGCGGCGGGCCAGGGCGCCGACGGCGGCGGAGGCGAGGAACATGCCGACGATGTAGCCGAAGGAGGCGCCGCTGCCGTGGGTGCCGCCGGCGAACCACGGCACGCCGGCCAGGCCGAGCAGCGCGTACAGCGCGAGCGCGAGGAAGCCGCGGCCGGCACCCAGGGAGGTGCCGACGAGGAGCGCGGCGAAGGTCTGGCCGGTGACCGGGACCGGGGAGCCCGGCACGGGCACGGAGAGCTGGGCGGCGAGGCCGGTGAGCGCGGCGCCGCCGAGCACGAGGGCGATGTCCCGGACGCGGGAGGCGGGCAGCAGGTCGGCGAGGACCTGTCCGGGGCGGGCGGTGGCGACGGCGGTACTCAAGGGGAACTCCGCAGGTTGACGGGGGTACGGCGGGGACTCCGTGACGCTATCCCAGGGTCCTTCGGCCGATCACCGTCAGCGCTCGACAAAGGCTTCGGCGCGGACTTGGTGGGCTCCGCACAAAGGATGCCCATTACACGCGCTCGGGGGTGATGCCTGTCACGCGCACCCCGTGCCGTCTCGCACACCGGTCACCGTCTGGGCAGCGGTGCACCGTTTTGCTAGCTTCGACCGCATGGTTGCCCAGGCCCGGAACTTCGCGTCGCGTCGCTATGTCGACCTGCGACGCCAGGCCGCGGCGACCTGTTACCGCCCCTGAGGCGGGCGGAGCGGATCCGGTGCGCCTCGACATCCACACGGCGCACTGTCGGACCCGTTCCCGAGGAAGATCCCCATGCCCCATAACGCGGCACCTCTTCTCCGCTCCCCCGTACCCCGCGCCGCCGACAGCGACCGGCGGCGCACCAACGCGAGTGTCATCCTGCGGTCCGTGCTGGAGCACGGGCCGGTGGCCCGCTCGACCATCGCCCGGCTGACCGGGCTGTCCCCCGCGTCGGTGACCGACTACTGCGCCCACTTCGCCGGACTCGGCCTGATCCACGAGTCGGCCACACCCGAACGGTCGGGAGGTGTGGGCCGGCCCCATGTGCCGGTCGACCTGGACGACTCACGGTTCATCGTGGGCGGGGTCCATGTGGCCGTGCCCTATACGACCGTCGCGCTGCTCGATCTGCGCGGGCGGGTGGTGGCCGAGCGGCGCATCGGACACGACACCACCGACCCCGCACGTGTGCTGGCGCGGGCCGCCGAAGGGCTGGACGCCCTGCTCACGGACGCGTCCGGTGCCATCGCGCTCGGTGTCGGTGTGGCCGCCGGCGGCTGGGTCGACCGGGACTCCGGGGCCATCGTCGACCACCCCCTGCTCGGCTGGCGGGACGTGCCGGTGCGTGAGATCCTCGGCGCCCGCACCGGGCTCCCGGTCCATGTGGACGGCCACGCAAGGGCGTTGGTGAACGGGGAGCGCCTCTTCGGGCGGGCCCGCGGCAGCCGTAGCGTGCTGCATCTCTTCGTCGGCAATGTGGTCGACGCGGCCTTCGCCACCAACGACGAGGTGCACCATGGGCCGCGCTCGCAGGCGGGTGCGATCGCCCATCTGCCGTTGCGCGGCGGCACCGAGCCGTGCGACTGCGGCCGGGTCGGCTGCCTCCAAGTGGAGCTGAGCGAACGGACGTTGTGCCGGAAAGCCCGGGAAGCGGGGATCGTCGACGGGGTGAACCCGACCCATGTCGTGGTCGCGGCCGAACGCGGAAACCCTGTCGCCGTACGGCTGTTGACGCAGCGGGCGCGGATGACCGGGCGGGCTGCCGGGCTGCTGCTCGACATCCTCAACCCGGAGACGGTGGTCGTCACCGAACTCGGCGTCATCCACCGGGAGGACTGCCTGCGCGCGCTGCGCGAGGAGGTCGGTGACGCGCGGGCGTCGGCCGTCGTGCCCACGAGTTTCCCGGATTCCGTACTGGCCGTGGCGGGCGGTTCGGTGATGCTGGACGTGCTGTTCCGGGATCCTTTGAGTGTTTCACAGGCGACTATTTAATTCAGAAACTCGGAATGTTGACAGGAGGCGCTCATGACCGAGAACATCCTGTTCATGAGCCTGCAGATGAGTTGTCGCACTTCTTGTTGCTGACCCGTTGACGCGCCCCTGGCGCCGGTCTCATCCTGCCCGCATTTCATTCTCCGGCTTTCCCCTGCCGTGAATCCCGCACGCATTCCCGCGTTCCCGCGACTTTTGATCAGGGAGTACTCCCATGCCCAATTCCCGTGCGCCCGGCCTCGACCGGCGGCTCTTCCTCACCTCCGTGCTCGGTGCCGCCGCGGGCATCGCCGGTCTCAGCGGCTGCGCCACGAGCAGTGAGCCTTTTCCAACCTCAGCTCGTTGCGTGGTGAAGGACGAGGACGGCCTTCACCATGTCGGTGATGCGGTTGGTGCTTCAGCGGAGCTTTCGGAGCAGTCGCCAGCCTTTTAGGGTGGCCATGGCCTGCTCGCCGAGGCACCGGATCTTGGCGTGGCTGCTGTTGTGCCGACG